>DATIOP010000524.1:0-7912 GCA_035472975.1 Gemmatimonadales bacterium | reverse complement strand
GCATCTCCCCGCAGGTTCTCGAACGGAAGAATCAGTATCGAATGGCGCGGGTTGACTCCGGCGGGCGGGCCGTTCGGTCTCAGGGCGAAGGCCGCGACCACGATTGCCATGAGGAGTACCGCGACTCCCGCCGATACCAGGCCACGCCGCCGCAACCGGCTGGGAAGTGGAGTGACCGCGTCGCCTTGAATCGCGTGACGGAACTCGGAGCCGGTCTGCCAGCGGTCAGCCGGATTCTTCTCGAGGGCCCGCATGATCGCCGCGGCAAGCGGAGCCGGTGCGTCGGGACGAAGATTGCCGACGGGCGTAGGGCGCTCCGACAAATGCATCGAGGCAATGGCCGCGGCGTTAGCCCCTCGGAACGGTGGCCGTCCCGTCAGCATCTCGTATCCCAGCACACCGAGACCGTAGAGATCGCTGCGGTGATCCACTGCCTCCCCGGCTGCCTGCTCCGGACTCATATAGGTCGGCGTGCCCACCGCGACTCCAGCCGCGGTCACGTTTCCACTTCCATCCGGCACCATCGCGCGCGCAATGCCGAAGTCCGCCAGCATCGGGTGGCCCGTCGCGCTGTCGAGCAGCACGTTCTCCGGTTTGACGTCCCGGTGCACCAGGCCTGCCTGTCCAGCGGCATGCAGCGCGTCGGCGAGATCGCTCAGCAGCCGTGCCACCTCCCCGGGCGGCAACCGAAGCTCACGGTTGAGCCGTTGCCGGAGGCTCTCCCCCGGCACGTAGTCCATCACGTAGTAGAAAAGTCCGGTGGTCTCGCCGGCGGAGTGAACTGAGACGATGCTGGGGTGACGGAGGCGCGCGATCATCCGCGCTTCCGCAAGGAAGCGCTGCGTGATCGCGGCATGCACCGCGAGATCGGGGTGCACCACCTTCACCGCCACCGGGCGATCAAGCGTGGTGTCTCGCGCGAGGAAGACGACGCCCATCCCGCCATGCCCCAACTCGGCCTCGAGCCGATACTGAGGCCCGAGGGCCGCCTGGAGGCGGGAGGAAAGCTCGTCAGGACCGGTCACGGGGTTCTCCCGATGAGTCGGCTCGGTCCCAGCTGCCGTGCCCTATCGTGGCGTCGGCTGCCGGGACCGCATCTTGTGATTCACGGTCAAGATATGGATGGGGCGATAGGCGGCCAATCCATCCAGACACTAGACGTTTTGCCCACCCCAAAGGTTGCACACCGCTACACATCCTTAACGGTATGGGGATGACTTGAATGGCGGTTGAACCGGCGGGGCTATCGTGGGGCCGTCCACCGCAGGAGCCCCCTGTGAGCAGTGCCCTTCAGACCGCCGGATCCGCCCCGGTGATTGCCGCCGTGGTCTCCCCAGAGGAGAGACCCCGGCTGGATGCGGCAAGCGGAGGTTGGTTTTCTCTCCTCCATCGCGAGTCTCTGCCCGACATCGTCCGGGTAGTCCGGGAGCGTGCGGTAGACGCGGTCCTCCTCTCGGTCCGGCAATGCCGTGGGGCGCCGCTGGACCAGCTGAACCACCTGACACGCGACTTTCCGGAAGTCCCCACCGTGGCCCTGGTGAGTCAGGCCGATGCGTACGGCTCCGAGGTACTGCTTCAACTCGGCGCCTCGGGTGTGCGGCAGGTGGTGGATGTGAGCACGCCCGCCGGGTGGCAACGGCTTCGGCAGGTGCTGGGACAGCCGGCGAGCAGGGATTCAGCCCGACTTCAGGCGCCGATTCTCGCGGCGTTGGGTGAAGTCCCTCCTGACACACGCCTCTTCTTCGAGGCACTCGTTCAAATTTCCCCGGAAGTAGTCACCGCGCGCGACCTGGCCGACCGTCTTCATGTGCGCTGTACCACCCTCATGTCGCGGTTCAATCGAGCTGGTCTCCCCTCTCCCAAGAGCTATCTGGCCGCCGTTCGGCTGCTCCACGCGAGCCTCTTGTTTGAGCGACGGGGACTCACCGTCGCCGATGTGGCCTACCGTCTGGAGTTCAGCTCACCGCAGAGTTTCGCGCGGCACGTGCGATCGCTCCTGGGGATGAACACATCGGAGCTGCGCCGCCGCTTTCCGTTCAGCGCCGCGCTCGATCGATTCGTCGATGTGATGATCGTGCCTTATGGGCGGGTACTGAAGAGCTTCCATCCGTTGGGAGCGGGCGGGGCCCGCTTGAAATAGCGCTAAAGAAGGCCCAGGATCGTAGAAGTCGTGAGGGATACTACCTCGATACCCTGATCCTCGAGTGCCTTCCGTCCGCCTTCTTCCCGGTCAACCACGGTCAGTACGCCGAGCACCTCTCCGCCCTCCACGCGAACCCGGGTCACGGCCTGCTGCGCCGAGCCTCCGGTGGTGAGCACGTCCTCGACGACGACCACCCGGTTACCAGCGGCAAAGTTCCCTTCGATGCGTCGCCCAGTACCGTGTGCCTTCGCCTCTTTGCGGACACTGAAAGCCTGCACCGGAGGAGGCGACTGGACGCTGGCTGCCGCGATAGCGTAGGCCACAGGATCGGCCCCCATGGTGAGTCCGCCGACCGCGTCCGGCGCCCAGCCTTTGGCTCCTATTGCCTGGAGCCCGACCCGGCCGATGAGCACAAGCCCTTGAGCTGACATGGTGGTGAGCCGCGCGTCCACGTAGAACGACGATCGCCGCCCGGAGGCGAGCACAAAATCGCCGCGCCTGACCGAGCGTTCGAGCAGCAGCTGGTCAAGCGCGGCGAGTTCAGGATCTCTCGTCATCGGCCGAAGATGTTGCTCAGGAAGCCTCCCTTCTTCCCGGTCTCCTCCCGTACCGCCGTGCAAAAGCGCTGAGAGAACTCGTCAACGCTCTTACTTCGCTTGGTGAGGTCGCGCTCGAGTCCGGACATCACGACCTGTTCGACGGCGGGAGAAAACTTGAGCCCCTTCACGGCCTGATTGAGAAGTTGCGGAGGCTGAGTCAGAAGCTGCTGAAACAGCTCTCGTGGAGAGCGTCCGGTGTAGGGCAGGGTGCCGGTCAGGAGATAATAGGCGATGGTGGCGAGACTGTAGACGTCCGCCTGCTGATTCACCAGCTCGCCAGAGAGCGCTTCCGGAGCGACATATTGCAGCGTGCCAACGAAGAAACCCGTTCGGGTCAGTCGTTCTTCGGGTTTCAGATCCTGATCCCGCGCAATCCCGAAGTCGAGCAGCATCGCTCGCTGCGTCGCCGGGTTGTACATGATGTTGGCCGGCTTGAGATCGCGATGAATGATGCCGAGGGCGTGCGCGGCAGTGAGTGCCGCGCCGATCTGCTCGACGATGGTGGCGACCAGGATCGGTGCCAAGCGGCCCGAGCGAAGGGCGAATTTCTCCAACGGCTCGCCGTCCATCCACTCGAGGGCGAGGTAATACATCCCGTCCGTCTCCCCGAATTCGTAGGTCTTCACCACGTTCGGGTGCTGCACCCGGGTCCCGAACTCCGCTTCGCGGAGGAATCGTTTGACGGCGACCGGATCCTGCCCCAAGCGGTTGCGCAGGACCTTGAGTGCCGCCAGGCCGCGTTCGGGATGCTCGGCACGGTATACGGCGGCGGTACCGCCCTCGCCGACGTGTTGGAGGAGGCGGTACCCCGCTACGGTTCGGCCGACGAGGTTCTCTTGGCTCATGAGATCGCGAGCAAAATTACCCCGGCGTCGGAACCCGAGCAAGCACACTGCTTGACGCTGTCGACGACGAACAGGTAAGCTAGGTCAATGAAAGTCTCTCTCGGGCCGCCACTTGCCGTTGTCTTTCTCTCCCTCGGGTGCGGAAGCTGGCAACGGGAAGGCAGCTCGACCCCTCCGGACCGCGGCGAAAACCTCACCCAGATTCTGGATGTTCAGGCGGCCTTCAAGCGAATCGGCCGCCTTACCGCCGGTAGCCCGCTGCCATTCGTGGCGTCGGTCTCGTTTCTGGGCGGCGTGGGAGACACCACGGTCGCCATTATCGGCATCTCGCTCTCCAATCGCTCTTTTGGATTCCAGAGGGACGGCAACGACTTCGTGGCACACTACCGGGTCGATCTGACCGCTCAGGCTCAGGGCCGGGCTCCTGTGTCACTGGGGAAGGATCAGACGGTTCGGGTCCCGAGTTTCGAAGAAACTCAGCGAGTCGACGAGAGCATCCTTTTCCAGGATGCTCTCCTGCTCCCCGCGGGTCCCCATCATTTCGCGGTCGCGATTCGCGATAGGGATTCCCAGAATTCGACTAGCGCGGAGGGCGACTTCGTCGTGCCCGCGTTTCCTCCGGGAAGTGTCTCGGCCCCGATCCTGACCTACCGCGCCAAGGGAAGGGTCTCGCGCAGCGACCCCATCGGCATCCTGGTCAATCCGCGAGGCGCGCTCAGCTACGGCGGGGACACGGCGCTGGCCTACGTCGAGGCCTACAATCGCACCGGTCCTGACACCATTCCATTCATTCTGGTGGACGTAGACGACAGCGTCATCTCTCAGGAAAAATTTCCCATCGTCGGAGGCCGTCCGGTCGAATCCTTCGTCTATCGCTTTTCGCCGGAGGCGGCTCCGCTGGGCGAGCTGAAGCTCATCGTGGGAACGGGGGCCGATGAGAAGCGGAGCAGTGCTCTGGTCGCCTTCTCGGGGATGTGGGTCACCAGCAACTACGAGGACATGGTCGGCCTGCTGCGCTACTTCCCAGCCTCCGAGTACCTCGACTCCTTGCGGAACGCTACGCCGGAGAACCGGTCGGAGCGCTGGCGTGCCTTCTACCACGGCACCGATCCCAACCCGGCGACGGCGACCAATGAAATGCTGGACCAGTACTTCGCCCGTGTCGCGCTGGCCAACCAGCGGTTCACCGACGAAGGGGTCGCCGGGTGGCGCACCGACCGAGGGGAGGTGCTGATCCGCATCGGAGAGCCGGACGAGGTCTTCGACGCGAGCCCTCTGAGTGAGGGCCGGATCATCCGCTGGAGCTATACCCAGTACCAGCTCACGCTCTTCTTCAGCGACGACACCGGGTTCGGCCGCTTCAAGCTGACCCAGGCCTCCCGTGCCGACTTCGAACGTATAGCTGCCAGGTTGAGCCGCGAGGCGGGCTGAGGCGATTAAGTTTCCGCCTCCATGCGGCACGACCCTCCCCATTTTTACCTGATCGACGGCTACGCCCTCATCTACCGAGCGTTCTACGCCCTGATCGCGCGTCCGCTGCGCACCACGAAGGGCGAGAACACCTCGGCAGCTTTGGGCGTCGTCAATTTCCTGCTGAAACTCCGGGAGAAGTACCAGCCGGATTACCTGGCGTGGATCCACGACGCCGGCGACTCCTTCCGCACCGCGCTGTACTCCGAATACAAGTCCACCCGCGAGAAGCTCGATACCGAGCTTCAGGCCGACTTCGACCGCTCGGTAGAGCGGATTAAGCAGCTGCTCGCGGCCTTCCGGATTCCCCTTGTTGCGCTCAACGGGTGGGAAGCGGACGACGTGATCGGATCGCTCGCGGTGAAGGGTGTGGAGCGGGGCTGGCAGGTGGTCATCGTATCGGGAGACAAGGATTTCTATCAGCTCATCGGTCCCGGTGTCGCATTGCTCAATCCCGGCCGTGGTGGCAGCGCCGGAGTCGAGGAGCACTGGGTGGACGAGTCGAACGCCGCCGAACGACTCGGCGTGGGACCGGGACAGGTGGCGGACTATCTCGCGCTGGTGGGAGATTCGTCCGACAACGTGCCGGGGGTGAAGGGGATCGGCGGGAAGGGCGCCGTCGAGCTGCTGCTGCAGTTCGGCGACCTCGAATCCTTGCTCGGCCGGGCGGAAGAGGTGAAGAACAAGCGGGCTCGCGAGGCTCTGATCGCCTACGCGGACGAAGCTCGCCTTTCCAGGGAACTGGTCACCATCAAGCGCGATGTGCCGGTGACGCTCGATCCCGCCGGCTTCGAAGAGTGCGAACCCGATGTTCCGGCTTTGCTCAAGATTTTCAGCGAGCTTGAGTTTTACTCCCTGGTGAGGAAATACGAGGTCACGGCACCCCCTGTGGAACGGGCCGCCGGGACAGCCATGGAGGCTCCAGTGGCCCAGGCGGCTCCTGCTCGCGTTGTCTCCGATCCTTCGGAGTTGCCAGAAGTAGTTGCCCGCCTTCGCGCCGCACCCCTGGTGGCCCTGAGCACCAGGACCTCCGGTGGTGATCCACGCGACTCCACGCTGATCGGGCTGTCACTCGCCGTCGGTCCCTCAGACTATTGGTACCTGTCCTTCGGACATCGCCCGGAAGATGGTGAGCTCGCGGCGCCAGCGGCGGTTCCCAATCTCCCGGCACTGGACAGTCCGGCTCTGGCATCAGTCGCTGCGGTACTCGCCGATCCGTCGGTGCCCAAAGCGGGTCACAACATCAAGTACGACTGGCAGGTCCTTCGTCGAGCCGGGGTAGAGCTCGCCGGAGTAACCTTCGATTCGATGCTGGCGAGCTTCGTCCTGGACCCAGGCCGGCGCACCCATGCGATCGACAACCTCTCCTTCGAGCACCTGAGCAGGCAGTTGCCTCAGCTCGAAGCGCCGGCGAGGGGCAGGCCGCCCAGGCCCATGGCTGAGCTCTCCCAGGCGGTTGTCGCGAATGTCTCCTCTGCCCAATGCCTGGCGGTGCTCGGGCTCCATGCGTGGTTCACGCCGCAGCTCGATCAGCTCAAGCTCACCGGCCTTCTCACCGAGATCGAACTGCCGCTGGTCCCGGTGCTGGCCGATATGGAATGGACCGGCATCGCGATCGACCGGGAGCTGTTCCGCCGGCTGAGCACCGAGTTGACGCAAGAACTCGCGGCGCTTGAGCGGGATATTGCGCAGCAGTCCGCGTCGGACCTGAACCTCAATTCACCGAAGCAGCTGGCGGTGCTGCTCTTCGACAAGCTTCAACTGCCGATTCTCAAGAAGACCAAGACCGGACCTTCCACCGACGCCGACGTGCTGGAGCAGCTCGCCGCGCTGGGCCATGAGGTTCCTCGCCTGATCCTCGAGTACCGGGAACTGCAGAAGCTCAAGTCCACCTATGTGGATGTGCTGCCTGAGCGGGTAAACCGTGTCACCGGGCGGATCCACACCAGCTTCAACCAGACCGGAGCGGCTACCGGCCGGCTCAGCTCGTCCGATCCTAATCTGCAGAACATTCCGGTCCGCACTGCGCGGGGCGAGGTGATCCGTCGCGGCTTTGTGCCCGCACCGGGTCGCAGGCTGGTTGTGGCGGATTATTCCCAGATCGAGCTGCGGTTACTGGCGGATCTCTCCGAAGACCCCGTCCTCATTCAGGCCTTCCAGGACGGCGGCGATATCCACCGGCAGACTGCGTCGCTGCTCTTCGGAGTCCCGGTAGATCGAGTCACCTCCGAAATGCGGGCTCGGGCCAAGACCATCAACTTCGGCACCATTTACGGACAGGGCGCCTTCGCTTTGAGCAGAATGCTGGGGATTGAGCTCGAAGAAGCGAAGAGATTCATCGCTCAGTACTTCGAACGCTTTGCCGGAGTGAGAGCCTATCTCGATCGGCAGGTACGGATCGCCCGGGATACCGGCTACGTCGAAACCAAGTTCGGCCGGCGGCGCTACATCACCGAAATTCACGACAAGAACTTCAATCTCCGCGCCTTCGCCGAGCGCACCGCGCAGAACACGCCGTTGCAGGGCTCCGCGGCTGATCTCATCAAGATCGCCATGGTGCGGATTCACCGGGCGCTGAAGGCGGAGCATCCCGAAGCGAAGCTGCTGCTTCAGGTGCACGACGAACTGGTCGCCGAGGCACCGGTTGCCGAGGCGGAAGCGGTGAAAGATCTCATGCGGCGGCACATGGAGGGCGCCGCCGAGTTGAAAGTGCCGCTGGTTGTTGATGTGGGGATTGGGGAGAATTGGCTGGACGCGAAGAAGTAGTCTCGCTCTATGGCCTGGCCCGCTTTCCCGACTCCCGTCTCCCTTCTCCCCTCTCCCGTTTTCTCTGCCCTCCGGGCCACCAGTTCCAC
>DATIOP010000523.1:0-1753 GCA_035472975.1 Gemmatimonadales bacterium | reverse complement strand
AGCATCAACGCACTGCTGCTCTATCGCGCCGCGATGGCCATAGGCCTCGGATGGGTCTCCGCCCAGCGGCACTGGAGGATCGCGACCTTCCTCGTTGCGCTGAGCTACTTCGGCATCGCGACCTCGGGAATCCTGCGCGAGGCCGCGACCACGTGGCTCTTCGCCTACGCGCTGTTGGGCGGTGCTGCCGGACTCTTCATCGGGTTACGCGAAGGCTGGTGGGAGACGCGACTCCTCTCCTTTGCCGGCGGATGGGGCATCCTCGGCCTCGCCGACGATAAGCTCACCGACTCGCATCGAATGACCGCAGTGGGCGGGTTGGTTCTCGCCGCCCCGGTCTGGTGGCGGGCCTGGCGTGCTTCGGGGATCTGGGCGCCCGGGTTCACCGTCGCTCCCGGTGGGCCGCGGATTTCGATCGGGGAGACGTTCTACTTCTACATCACCCCGATTCTCCTCGGTTGGGCGCTCCACGGATTTACTCCGGACCTGTTCGACCGCCAGCCGGGACTGATCGCGGCGATCATCGCGATTCCCTATCTCCTGGTTGGCTACGGCACTCCTCGCCGGGCGTTCGCGATGGTCGGCACCTCTGCACTCGCGGCCGCGGCGATGAATCAATGGCAAGGCCTTCCCGCGGTTTGGGCCTTGCTGGGGCTCACCTTGATCTGGGCCGCGGCCGATCACAAGCTGACTCGCGATGACGGACGCTGGTATTCGCTCATCGCGCTTGCGCTCGCGTTGACTCACCTCGTCGGCGATGATCTTCCCCGCCGTGATGATACCGAGCGTGCCTTCGTCGGTCCCTGGGCTCTAGCGCTCTGGGCCACCTGCTGTACCATCTTCGCTCTCGCGGCAGGTTTGCTGAAGGGCGGTACGGCACAAGCGCGACTCGGCGGGGGAATGAGCCGGCGGGCTCTCCTCTGGTTGCTGGGCGGCGTGCTGGTCTGGCTGGGAGTTACCGGTGAGCTGATTACCTTCTTCGACCACAGTTCGCTGGACGATCAGACCGCGAACCTTGCAAGCGGGCTCTCGGTGAGCGCCTGGTGGATTGCGTTCGCGGGTGGGCTGGTCGCCGCCGGGTTCCGCCGCTCCATCAAGGTTCTGCGGCAGGCCGGCATGGCCGTACTGGGCATCGCCGTATTGAAGGTGGTATTCTCTGACCTCTCGTCGCTCGACGCTCTGTATCGGGTCGGGTCGGCGTTCATCCTGGGTCTGGTCTCGCTGGGTCTGGCATATCTCTATCACCAACGCGCCAGGGTCGGGGCAGATGAAAGCAGCACCTAGTCCTCCAACCATACTCACCGGCCGGTAGCCGAGGAGACCAGGTTAGCCGGCCATGCCGCCGAAACGCACCATCAGCAGTCTGACACCAGACGACTTCATCGAAGCAAACTGGGACGACGTCCTGCCCTTCTACAGAGAGCTGGCAATGCGCCCGCTTTCGCCAGAAGGCATGGAGCCGTGGCTCGCAGACTGGTCACGCCTGGAGGAAGTGCTCAGCGAGGCCGCCGGTCTCGCCATGATCGCCTATACCTCCGACACGACCGATCAGGTGAAGGAGTCGCGGCATCTCCGCTTCTCCGGTGTCGTCATCCCGCGGGCGGATGAGCAGGGAGTCGAGCTCGCTCGACGCCTGGTGGAGAGCGGCTACAGGCACCCCGACCTGGAGCAGGCGCTGGCGCAGTTCCGAACCCATATCGAGATCTTCCGCGAAGCCAACGTGCCCCTCATGACTCAGGTCGAGGAGTACGGC
>DATIOP010000522.1:0-1664 GCA_035472975.1 Gemmatimonadales bacterium | reverse complement strand
GTGGCCTGGCCCAAGAAGGCATCGAAAGTTGAGACCGATCTCACCGAGGATGTCGTGCGCCGGATCGGTCTCGCCGCGGGGCTGGTGCTCGTAGATGATCGCGTCGCCGACGCCGATCGCGCCAGCGCCGACCCCGGTGGTCTCGCCGTCGGAGACACCCGGGGCCGCCGAGTGCGACTCCCTCAGGCAGGGGACGCAACTCGGTTTCGAACCCGTTCGGGGCCCCCTTCAACAGGAGCCGATGCCCGGGCTTCACGTCGAGCTTCGCGATCAGCGGCTTGCCACTGTAGCCGGGCACGTGGCAATCCTCAGAATTCTCCCCCGAAAACGACCACATACCCGTTCGGGTCGCAAACCTCGAATTCCCAATCGCTGTACGGTTGCTGTTTCAGCTTCATCTTGATGAACGATTCGCCCTTTACCTGCTGGTACAAGGCGTTCACTCCCCGCATCCGGAAATACGCGTCCCACAGGCCTTCGGGACGCAGCGACGAGAGGTCGGGTTTCCGGTAGTCGGCGAGACTGAGCAGCATGATTTCCGCGCCGTCCCGCATGAGGCTGGCGTAGGCGTAAGGTGGACTCTTGGGAAAGTTCCCGGCGATAGTGAAGCCGAGGTTGTCCACGTACCAGCGAGCGGTGGCTGCGACGTCTTCGGCGAGGAAGGTGGGGACCGCCGAAAGGATTCTGACTTCGGTGCCGCGTTCTGCTGTGCTGTGCGCCATGGTTGCCCTTCGCTATTCGGAGCCTAACAACGCCTGCCACTGGGGAAGCCCGGAGAGAGTGAGGTACTGGCGGACCATCGCGTCCCGCTGGGCGGCGCTCAGGCCGTGGCTCGAGCCCTCCAGGTCCTGCTGCATGAAAACCTCGAATTGATCCATGCGCTCCCGCGCGCAGCCGGCGCACAGGTGCCCGTACGAGGTACCCATCAGGACGAAAGCAAAGGGGACCCCTTCGCTTTCCACGGCCTGCTGAGTCTTGCAATCATTACACAGCATCGGAACACCTCGAATCTGTAAGCCCCTCGCGGGATGAGAGCGGGAGATGTAGCAGAGGAGGGGCGCACTCCGAAGGCGACTAGAAAGAGCTACTCTCCGCGGCTCGAATCTGCAAGCATGCCCTGGAGGCAGGCGCTGTCCATGGGCGGAGGGCTTGTTCGTCCTGTAGGCATTCGGCTGACTTGCGTGGCTCAACCGCGCGAGGGTTAACTGTGGGCAACCTCAACATCCAACTCTACCAATGTCCATCAAGAACGTAGTGCTCTGCAGCGGTCTTGGCTCGCTACTGCTGTTCACCACCGCTTCCGTTTCACACGCCCCGGCGGCGGCTGTCCACATGACGGTGGCGACTCTCCACGCGGCGGCTCTCACCACCCCGGCTGGATCCGGCGACACCGACGACGCTCCCTACCTCCTGGTCTCGGTGCTCGGCCCCGGGGCGGACACCGCCAGTCCCCACCTGCCGTCGACTGGTCACCTCAGTATTCATCTCGATGAAGCGCTTGGCGCGGGACCACTGGTCGATCCCCACCTCCAACCGGGTGACAGCGTCCGGCTCCTGGTGTCGGTCCTCGAGGGTAAGCAGGTCCGCCTCTCGGACGAGACGCAGGCCGCGGCCAGCTCGACCAAGGCCCTGGGCCAACGTCCATCGGACCGTTCCACCGCCCT
>DATIOP010000521.1:0-2032 GCA_035472975.1 Gemmatimonadales bacterium | reverse complement strand
CGTTCCGCCGGGCCCATCATGGAGCTGGTACTCGAGTTCTGGCCCGAGAACTACATGGCGCTCTACCACGCCGGCATGTCTGAGTACGTGCTCGGCCAACCCGATCTCGCCGCCACTCACTTGCGCCGTTTCCTCGAGCTGTACACCAGCAATGACGGCTGGCGCTCGAATGCAATCGAAGTGCTGGGCCGGCTTGATAAGGCTCAGGGAAACTGAGCTGATGAGCTATCTCCAGTCCGGCAGCCTCCTCCTCGCGCGCTACGAGATCCTCGGAGAAATCGGGCGGGGGGGATATTCGGTCGTTTATCGCGCCCGCGACAATGAGCTTGGGGCCGAAATCGCCATCAAGTTGCTGGTGCCTCCTCCAGCGATGGCTCAATTAGCTCGGGAGCGCATGCGTCGAGAGGTGCTCGCCGCCCGCAGGCTCTCCCATACCAACATCGTGGCAGTCCACGACTTCGCCGAAGAGGGGCAGTGGAGCTTCATGGTGATGGAGTACGTGGCGGGGCCGGATCTCGCAGTGCGGGTCAGGGAGCGGGGACCGCTGCCGCCCGATGACGTGGCACGCCTGGGTCAGGAGATGTCGTCGGCCCTGTCCGCGGGACACCGCCATGGAGTGCTGCATCGCGATGTGAAGCCGCAGAACATCCTGCTCGATCCCGATGGTCGCGCCCGACTCACCGACTTCGGCTCGGCCCGCCTCGATGGACAGACCACGGTTACCGCTACTGGTGCGGCGGTCGGGACGCTCGACTACATGGCTCCCGAAGTCTTCAAGGGACAGCGAGGCGATGCGCGTTCCGATCTCTACTCGCTGGGACTGACGCTGTATTTTGCCCTGACGGGACGGCTACCCCAGCGGGCATCTCCGCACCTCCCACCCTCACCGGTGGCGGAAGGTTTCCGGCCGGGGCAAATTCGCCCGGAGATTCCAGCGTGGCTGGACGCGACTGTGGCCCGGATGACCGCGGCCCGGCCGGCCGACCGTTTTCCTTCGTGCGAAGTCGCGCTCCAGGCGCTGGCAGACCAAACGCCGGGGCCCAACTCACTGGAGATGCCGGAGTGGGGCGAGGTGGACTTCTGCCTCATGTGCGGCATGCGCGACCCGCTGGGACTCGGATTGTGTGCGGCCTGCGCCTCCCTGGCGCCCGCCGGCCACGAGGTGCATGTACTCCTCCACCCTCCCGTCTCGGAGACCGAGCGCGCGGACCGGCGCGAACGGATTCACCGGCTGCTCGGTCCCAAGGCGGGGCCTGAGCTGGTGCAGGAGGTAGTAGAAGGCCGGCGCGTGTTGAGCCGAGTCCCGTGGAGCGGTTCGGACCGAGTGATCGAGCGGCTGGCAAGCCGGGGCATTCCCGCGCGGGTTGCGGGACGGCGGTGGGTGCCGCTTCCCGGCAGCCTCACGCTCGTGGCGGGCGGGATGGTCGTCTCGGGTTTCGCGGCCGGGGTGGCTGCGGCGGGCGTCCTCATCTGGATGAGCCCCGTCTTGGCAGGCCTCCTCCTCGTGGACGCGCAGCGCCGAATTCGCCGGCCGGCGCTGGTGCCGCCGGCCAATCGCTCGCCGCTCAGTCCCGAAGCGGGGAAGGTCCTGGGAGAGACGCTGGCACAGCTCCCCGAGGGGACGGCTCTCGAGTTGCTCGCGGAGATTGCGCGCAACGTACACGCGGTGAGAATTCGGCTGGTGGAGGCAAACGTAGAGAGCGGCTCCGCCGAAGCAGAGGACCTGCTGCTGCACGCCTGCGCCGCGGCTCGTGACCTGGCTGATGTGGAAGCGCATCTTACTGAACTGGAAAGCCGGCGGGAGCGGTTCAACGGGGGACTCGAGCGTTGGGCCGATAGCCTGAGTGACACCCAGAGGACCCGGGACAAGCTGGTCCAACGGATGCTCGATGCGCTCGCTCTCCTGGGACGGGTTCGAACCCGTGCCCTCGAGGCCTCGGAATTGACCCATCAGGCCCTGGGTTCGACCGGGGCTGAACTCGACCTCGAAGTGAAGGCCTATGCCGAAGGTCTGCGGGAAGTCGCCGAATTG
>DATIOP010000520.1:0-4420 GCA_035472975.1 Gemmatimonadales bacterium | reverse complement strand
GGTCTCCGAGCCGGTGAACGAGTTGTTGGCGGTCGTGGGACGCGACGAAAGCCTCGCCCGACTCGAAGCGGCACGGAGGTAAGTGAACACACGGCGGTCAGGGCGGTCAGGGCGGGCGAGGCGGTCATTGAGATCGCGGCTCCTGTCCGTCTCGTCCGCCCTGTCCGTCCTGTCCGCCCCGATCACCCTGTCCGTCCCGTCCGTCCTGCTCGCCCAATCAGGAATTGTCCACGACCCCTTCCCCATCCGTCTCGCATTCACCGGCGACATCAACCTCGGCACCCGCACCCTCCCCGACGGAATCCCGCCCGACAGTGGACGGCAGACTTTCGCTCAGGTGGATTCGCTGCTCAAGGGTGATCTGGTCGTAGGAAACTTCGAAGGCGTTCTCTCCGACTCGGGGTGGTCGTACAAGTGCGGCCCACCGCCGGACACCACAGCGATTGATTCCACCAAAGCCCCCAAGCCGGCGAAAAAGCCCGCGGCGACGAAGAAGCCCAAGCCCCCCTCAAACTGCTATGCCTTCGCCACGCCTACCTGGCTGGCGCCGAGGCTCAAGGAAGCCGGGTTCACTCACCTGAACCTGGCCAACAATCACGCCAACGATTACGGCCTCGACGCTCGGCTCAATACCGAGGACATCCTCCGTACCCTTGGCCTCACTCCGTATGGGCCGCTGGAGGAGATCGCCATCACGCCGGTGTTTCGCGACGAGCGGATGACGCTGGTGGGATTGATCGGCTTCTCCACCTATCCCAACGCGTACAACCTGCTCGAGATCAATCACAGTGCCGCGCTGGTGGATTCCCTGCGCGGCCTCGTGGACTTGCTGGTTGTGACTTTCCACGGAGGGACCGAGGGGAAGACCGCGGTGCGGACCGGGAATGGCCCGGAGTTCCTCGCCAAGGAGCCGAGGGGAGATCTGCGGAAGTGGGCCCGCGCAGTGATCGACGCTGGTGCGGATGCGGTCGTGGGCCACGGACCGCACGTCCTCCGCGGCGTCGAGTTCTACAAGGGAAAACCGATCTTCTATTCGCTGGGGAACTTCGCGACCTACAGGGGATTCAATCTCGCGGGCCCGCTGGGAGTCACCGCGGTGCTGCAGCTGAACCTGTCTGGTGAAGGGAAATTCGAGGGAGCGCGAATGGTCCCGCTGCTTCAGATCCCGGGCGCCGGGCCCGCCCCCGATTCAACCTCTCAAGCGACAACACTGATCAACCAGGTCACAGCCCTCGATTTCCCCGGAACCGGCGCCCGCCTCAAACCCGATGGGACCGTCGTTCCACCCTGATCCTCACACCAGAACACCGGAACGGAACCGCCAGATCCGCCGGAGCAGGTCGTCCAGAATTCCCTGCGTCACGAAGTACTCGACCGCACCGGCCGTCGCCGCGGCATCGGCGCCCCAGAGGCAGGCCCGCTTCAAGTCTCCCTCGAAGTCGGCGTGCACGAAGAGTCGCTGATCCTGGGTCCAGACTGCGGGCAGCGTCTGCAGGAGTTGATCGCTCAGGTTGTTCACTCCCGGCCCGCCGATCGCGATCGTCGGATTGAGATGGAAGATCCGGTTCTCCAGGTACCACACGTCTCCCACCACCACGGCCCGGCGGAAAGCCTGCCCGTCCCCTCTGCGATCCACTTCGGCCTTGAGGCGATATGCCGTGGGGCGGTCCCGCTCCTCGGCTCTAATGTCGGAGCCGGTGACCAGGACGATCGTCTCTTCAGTGTCCACCAGTTTCATTGTTTGGGTTTTTCTTCCTGTACCGCCAGTGAATCCGGGTTTTCCCGCTGGGCCCGATCGAACTCCAACTCCCTCTGCCTCTGCTCCCTGAGCTTCCGGATTGCTTCCTTGAAATCATCCATCGTCTGGGCCTGCTGTGCGGCGTGACGCAGATCGTCGTAGATGATCCCGTCCCGTTTGAACGCGTTCTGCTGGTTGGTTGCCGCCGGAATCGGCAGCAGGGCTAACACCGCCGCCGGAATCTTGAGGCCGGCGATATAGATGTTCTTCGAATCCAGCCCGAACTTTAGCCCGTCCACCTCTTTGGTCCAGTCCGGCAGCTCGGCGCGGTCCGCACCGGGTGCCGAACCCACCGAATCGAGGAACGCCTGAATGATCTGGGTGACGGCGCTGTCCACCAGCTCGGCGTTGGACTTGTCGAGCCGCTTGGCCAGTTCCTTGGGAGGAAGCGGCAGCGGGCGGACCCAGAGTCTTCCGTCTCCCAAATCGGGGAACAGCTTCCCATACCTGACGTGTGGCACCACTGTGTCGGGGCTGGTCAGCGTCTCGACCCGGAGATTGATCGGTGGTTCCTTGACTGGCAGCGGATTGGCCGGCGGCAGCGGCGCCTTCGATATCCCCTTGCCGATGAACGGTCTCGGCGCCGAATAGGGCATGGGGTAGGCGCGAACCTGGTCGGGTTCCGGCGGCAGGATGGCGATCAGATGTTGCCGATTGGGAACGTCCGGAAGCCGCCCCTCGACGACCACGAAGAGCAACAGGCTGTGCACCGCCAACGTGACGACGACAGCAATCCAGGAAAACTCCGACCTGCGCGGCAGCAGCATCGCTCTCCCAAGACCTATCTCACCGGGTTCTTGAGTACGCCCACTCCCGGAATCTCCACCTCCACTACGTCTCCCGGTTTCATCGGTGCCGTTCCAGCCGGCGTGCCGGTGGCGATCAGGTCGCCGGGCTCGATGGTCATTACCCGGCTGATGAACGAAACCAGCATCGGGATCGAGAATGCCATGTCGGTTGCCCGTGCGCGCTGGCGCTCGACGCCGTTAAGCCTGCCGATGATTTCCAGGGTCCGCCAGTCGGCACCGTGAACTACGCGGGAACCGACCGGACAGAAGGTGTCGAATCCCTTCGCCCGTCCCCATTGGCCGTCCACCTTCTGGAGATCGCGCGCCGTCACGTCGTTGACACAAACGAAGCCGAGTGGAGCGGCCTCCGCTTCTTCGACGGTCAGATTCCGGAGCCGGGCGCCGGCCACGATGCCGATCTCCGCCTCGAACTCGACCCGCTGCGAGACAGAAGGCAGGAGGATGGCATCGCCGTCACCGATCAGGGACGAGGGCGGCTTGAAGAAGAGAATCGGCTGCGCCGGCATCTCGTTCCCCAGCTCCTGCGCGTGCGCGCGATAGTTCCGGCCCACTCCGATGATCTTCGACGGACGCACTCCGCTCATACACTGGCTCCGATCCCGTGACGGGCGAAAAAGTCCTCGACCCTGATGCGGACCTCGCGCCACGGTCCCACCACTCGATCGGCTGGCGGAAGTCCGCCAAGCACGAGGGACCCGTACCGCTTGGTAAGCACTCGCCGGTCCAGCAACACCACCACTCCGACATCCGTCCGTCTCCGGATCAGCCGGCCAAAGCCCTGCTTCAGCTTGAGCGCGGCGTGGGGCAGGAGGTAGTTCATGAAGCCGTCTTCGCCCTGCTCTGCCAACCGCTCGAGTCGCGCGGCAGTGAGCGGCTCGGACGGCACCTTGAAAGGTAGCTTGGTGAGGACCAGGGCCCGGAGCGCGCGACCCGGGACGTCGACCCCTTCCCAGAATGAATCGGTGCCGAACAGGATGGCCTGCCCGCTCTCCCGGAAACGTCGGAGCAACGCGTCGCGTGGCGCTTCACCCTGCACCAGGAGGGGCCACCGCTCTCCCACCATGTGACGGACTTCGCGCGCTACCCGTCGCAGCGCGGCGTGGCTGGTGAACAGGACAAAAAGTCCACCGTCTGAAGCCCACGCCAGATCATGGACGATCTGCACCGCAGCGGCGGAGTGTCCCGCCTCGTCCTCGCGGGGATCGGGCACGTCGTCCGGAATCCCGAACAGGCACTGGGCGCCGAAGTCGAATGGCGATGGGAGGATCTCGCGAGTGCTCACCAGGTTCGGCTCACCGGTGAGGCCCAGGCGCGATTCAAGGAAGTTGAAATCGCCGCCGGCGGCGAGCGTGGCGCTGGTCAAAGCCACGGTTTCGACCCGCTCGAAGAGCAGCTCCCGAAGAATCGGGGCGAGATCGAGCGGCACCGCGGCCAGAGACACCTGTTGTCCCTTTTGCCCGGTGCGTTCCATCCAGCGCACCATCGGCGGACCGCCCGCGGCGGGCCGCAGCGTTCGATTGAGCCCATCGGAAGCGGCCTCCATCCTTCGCATCACCCCTCGAAGCTCCTGAAGCAGTTGATCGCGCCGCTCCGAGGGACTGGCTCCAGTCAGGCGATCGACAATCGTCTCGATGGTGTCGCGGATTCCGCGGAACGCCCCGAGCGAGGCTTCGAGATCAACCGAGAGTCCCTGGGACCAGATCTGGTCGCTCGCGAAGTCTTCGCCCAGGCGGAGCACGCCGCCCGGCTCCGATTCCAAGCGACCGTGCAGGCGAAGGAGCAGCTCGTCGGTGGCCCGCCGCGCGTCGAAGAG
>DATIOP010000519.1:0-6949 GCA_035472975.1 Gemmatimonadales bacterium | reverse complement strand
TCGCCAACCATACCAGAAGAGGACCAGCCCCGCAGCGCCCATCAGTAGTGACACGCGCATGGTGAATAGTTCCGCGGCGAGGCCCGACAGGTACCGGAGCAGCACCGCCCCAGTGAGAATCAGGGCCCCGCTTACCCGCGCCGGCCGCGCCGCGACCAAGCCGCTACGCCACGCCAGCCAGATGGCGAGGGGAGCCAGTAACAGGCCGTGCCCCGCGTCGGGGTCGTTCCACCAGTCGCGGAGGAGAAGAACTGCGGGCTTGCTGAACAGAATGGCGAACGCGATCGCCGCCAGAACTGCTGGACTATGATCGGCGAGTCGTATCGCGGGTGTGGAGACCGGCTCTGCAGTCGCCGCCACGGGGTAGTTACCAGCCGCCCCGCTTGAAGAGCACTACCGGGAGGGTCTTGACCATGATGCGGATGTCCTCCAGCAGACTCTGGCGGCGCAAATACTCGAAGTCGTACTGAAGCTTCTTGCGCACGTCGTCCAGGCACTCGTCGTACTGGCGGCTGACCTGGGCGAGGCCGGTGATCCCGGGGCGGACCCGCTGCCGGGATTCGTAGTGCGGGATGCTCTTCCGCAGCTCGGTGAAAATGCTGGGTCGTTCGGGACGCGGCCCCACGATGTTCATGTCGCCCTTCAGCACATTAAACAGCTGGGGGAGCTCGTCGAGCCGGTAGGCCCGGAGCCAGCGGCCCACCGCGGTGACCCGCGGGTCTTCCCTCGCCGCCCACACCGCGCCCGACAAATGCTCGGCGTTCACGCACATCGTGCGGAACTTGTAGATCAGGAAGACTCTGCCGCCGAGGTCATGCGCCCGCTTGTGCTGTTCAGGTGCGGTCCGCGACCAGCGCCGGTCCAGCCCAACCCGGGTCTGGGTGTAGAACACCGGACCGCGGGAGGTGAGCTTCACCGCCACCGCAAGGAAGAACATGAGCGGCGACACGAACACGAGGGCGACCAGCGCAAGGCCGAAGTTCATCGCCCGGTTCAAGGCTTCGGAGCGGGCCGCCGGCTCCATCGCCTGATCGGGTTCCCCCACAAGGCGGAGCCATCGATCTCGGGTGGTGGGAGTCTTGACGCGTGAGCCGGTCGCCGACGCCATTGAGGATCCTGGAGTCATCCGTATCTAGTTGAAGAGGCCAAACAGCCTCCCGAGTCCATACAAACTGATGATGAGGGCCGGGATGATCGCGACCGTACGTAAAGTCGAAAGCCAGTCCGTCGTGCTCTTGCTTCCGACCTCGATCTCATCTCCCGCCCGCAGATTCAGTGCATCCAACGTCCGTCCCACGGTAATCGCCTCGTAGAACACTTCCTTGGCAACGATCTCTTCTTCTCCACGCTTGACGATTGAATTATGCAGATCAGTCGTGTTCCCGATCCCGCCGGCCGCCTGAAGAGCATCGCTCAAAAGCATGCCGGAGTCCAGTTGGTAGAAGCCCGGCTTGCTGACACCCCCGAGTACTGAGAGCCGGATCAGGGACCGGGCTTCCACCTCGGGGTTCTTGATCCATTTGGACAACTGCTGCTTCAGGTAGTCGTTCACCTCGGAGCGCAGCACGCCGGTCATTGGGATGTCGCCGTAGTTGGCCACCGAGATAATCTTCCCGGGACCCACCGTCAACGTCCCGCTCATGCCGGAATCCCCCGCGACTTTCACGGTGATCTGATCGCCTACCTGAAAGTCCCCCTCCCGCAATCGCTCCCGTATGAGGGCCGCTTCGGCCCGTTTCTGATCGCGGAGCTCCGCACTGTATCCGTCGGATGCGGCTATCTGCTCGGCCTGAGTTAGAGCTGATTCGAGATCGGCCCGGGTGGCGATTGGCTTTCGACCAGCATCATCGGCGGGGAGCGAATCCTGTCCAGTAAGTCTGGCCGGAGCCAAAGCCAGCAAAACCAGGAGAAAACGCCAACGCCGCGAAGGCACCACCCTCGATCCCAGAGTCATGGACCCGCCTCCGTTGCATCCAATATGCTAGCCGCCGCGCCAATCGCGACTGGCTGGGGAAGACTTAAACTAATTTGCTGCAATAGTTTTACCGAATAGTGCCCGACCTGCGCAACACGGCCTCAGCTTTCTGTGGGCCTGGCGCCGCATTCATTGCCGCGTCTACGCAACGAATAGGCCGTGGCTGAACCGTCCTGGGTAGAATTTCATCCTCGGCCTGCCGACCCCTGGAACACCCCCTTATCATCCCCTTCGAATTTTGGCGCAACTCGTTGTGGCGGCACTGCTTCCCAGCTTCTAGCCAACTAGGTCGCATTGCGTCCTAAGGCTAAGTGCCTTATTGTCTTAAGCGCGTTGGATCCATTCGCATGAGACCTGCAGGCACCGTGAAGCGTAAGGCGCCGCCCCCCTCGAACTGCAAGAAGTCCCAGAGATGGGTTCGGCCAAGGCCCTCAGAATCGAGAGTCCATGCCCGACCGCGACATGTCGCAGCGTCCCCCGCTGGTTTTGATCGCTAACGACCAGGAGTGGTCGGCTCGCTCTCTCGAAAGCATCCTTGCCCCGAACGGCTACGCCGTGCTTCGGGCCTATACCGGTATTCAGGCCTTGGAGCGCGCCCGCACCGCACGGCCTGATCTCGTCATCCTCGATGCCCAAATGCCGGACGTTCACGGGGTGGACGTTTGCCGTGAGCTTCGCAGTGATCCGCGATTCAGCGCCACTACTCCGATCATCATCACTACCGCCGGACCTTCCGGGCGCACCCAGCGTCTCGAGGCTTACCGTGCCGGCGCCTGGGAGTTTCTGGGCCAGCCTCTCGATGGGGAGGCTCTCCTCCTCAAACTGGAGACTTTCCTCAAGTCAAAGCTTGAGGTCGACCGGATCCGCGATGAAAATCTGCTGGATCATCCGAGCGGGCTGTACAACATGCGGGGACTATCCCGTCGTGCTCGCGAGATAGGTTCGGAAGCCGTACGCCTCCGCCAGGCGCTGGCGTGCGTCGTATTCGCGCCGGAGCCGGGAGCCGAACCGGAAACGACCGACACTCTCGCTTTGAAAATCGCGGAACAGGTAGGGAAGATTCTGCGGGAGAGCGGTCGGGCCTCCGACGCCATCGGACGCCTGGGTCCCGCCGAATTCGCGGTGATTGCCCCGGCGACCGAAGCTCAGGGCGCGGTCAGAATGGTCGAGCGTTTGGGCGATGTGTTGGAGCGAACGCCGATCTCCAATGGGACCGGTAACCATATGCTGCGAGTTCGGGCGGGGTACTGCGCGGTTCCCGATTTTGCGGCTTCCCCGGTCGATGCCGTCGAGATGTTGCTCCGCGCTACTTCGGCGCTTCGCCATCTGCGTGCGGAAGGCAATAACGACCGGGTCCGTGCCTTCGAACAACTCCCGGCAACTCCCCTCCACTAAGCTCCGTTCCCGTTTTCCGACTTCCCCGCCAGTTGCGGGGCAGCGTCCTCGTCGGCGGTGTATCCGTACAGATAGGAGTAGTACCGGTAGATGCCTTGGGCCTGGATGTCGTTGAGCACCGCGCCCAGCACCCGCACCGGCAATCGGTCCAGCAGGCGCAGCTTGGCATCCGCCATCTGCCGGTCGGTTTCGCCGGAGCGGAAGACCAGCATGAGGTGGCCGGTAGCAGTTCCGAGGACGAAGGGATCGATGCCAGCGCCGAGGGGCGGGCTGTCCACGATCACCACGTTGAAGCGGCTCTTCACTGCCGAAATCAGATTGACCATCGCGGCGGATCCCAACAGTTCGGGCCCATGGTGGCGCCGCGTTCCGCAGGGGATGACAGACAGGCCCTTGTGCGGACTTGGACGGATGATTCCATCGATAGTCGCCTGCCCGGTGAGATAGTCGAGCAGCCCGGGCCTGCGGTCTACCCCAAACATCCGGTGCAATTCGCCCCGACGGATGTCACCATCGATCAGGAGCGTCTTGTAGCCGGCCTCGCCGAAGGAAACCGCGAGGTTGGAGGAGACCAGTGACTTGCCGTCACCCGCTCCAGGGCTCGAGACGGTGAGTAGCACCGGGCCAGCCGCACCATAGGAGTGGGCCAGGTTGAGGCGGATAGTCCGGAAGGCCTCGACTACCTGGGAAGCCTCCTCTGGCTTCAATTCGCCCTTCTTGCTCTTCCGGATTGCCGGGATTGCGCCCAGGATGCTCAAGCCGAGCTCGCGCGAGACCTGCTCCGGATAGCGGAATCGCTTGTCCAGCTGGTCGAGCAGGAGGGCGAGACCCACGGCGAGGCCCAGACTTGCGGCGAAGGCCATGAAGATGATCTTCGGCGCGCTGTTGCTGCTGGGCTTCTGCGGGATGGTGGCCCGGTCGAGGATTTTGAGGTCCGGGATGGCGGAAACTTCGGAGAGTTTCGCCTCTTCGTACCGCTCCTGAAGCGTTTTGAAGAGGTTCTCTGCCGCAGAGAAATCCCGCACCAACCTCGTTTCGGTAGTGGCCCGCGCCGGGACCTGTTCCAGCCCCTTCCCAGCCACACCAATGCGCTTCTCGAGATCTGCTTCCTGCACCTTCAGCTGATCGATCAGGGCCTGAGCGAGTGTGGGGATTGTCTGGGTCTTCAGGACCTCGAGGTTGGCGAGATTCAGCTGGATCCCGCGGTACTCATCGGTATAGCGATACCGCAACGCCCGTGTATCCGCCTCTAGGTTGGAAACCTCGGTAAGAGCCCGCACCAGATCGGGCGCCTGACGGACGGCGGCGATGGTCTGGAAGGCGTCTACAGTAATGGCGCCTCCCTTGGCTCTCGCGAGCACGTCCTCGATCTGCTTCCGGTCGGTGCGCAGCGCCTCGAGCTGCGTCTTCTTGGTAAAGAAGTCGGTGGTGACTGCCTGGGAAGTCGTTGACAACCCTCCCGGTACCGGAACTCCTTCAGTCGGCTCAGTGATCGTGCCGACCCTGAAGCCCTCCAACTTGGTTTCAGCATCCTTCAAGTTGCGAGCGGCGATCACCAGCTGGGAGTCGAGTGCCAGGCGCATCTCAACCAGCTTGCTTCGCTTCAGCTCGGCCGCGATGTCCACGAACTGGTCGGTGATCGCGTTCAGCTGAGGAGCCAACCCGTAACGCTCCTCGCCGTTCAGCGAGATTCTCAAGAAGTTGGCGTTCTCAGCCGCCATCGAAGTCTTGAGGTTGTCGATAAGGTCTTGGGAAACTTCGCGGGGGTTCTTGAGCGTAAACGCGATAGTCTTCCCCTTCCTGAGTTGCTGTGCAGTCGGGGCCCAATGCCAGCCGAGTTTCTCTCCTATGGAATCGCCCACCGCTCCAGCAGCGATCTCTGTCCCGCTGCGGGACAGCGTCCAGCGGGCTCCGGTAGGGTCGGTCTTAATGCTGAAATCGCCGGTGTGGAACTTGTCGGCGATATCGAAGCCGGTGAATGCGATACTGTCGGCTCGGTCCTTGGTGATCAGGTAGAGGCGAAGGCGGTGGACCACAGGATCGAACACGACATAGGTCTTGAGCAATTCCATCCAAGCCTGTTCACCGAGGAGCTGCCCCGGCCGAATCGGACCCGCCTTGCCGCCGCCGTCCTCAATCCAGATGGTGACTTTGGCGGTATAAATCGGAGGCAGGAACCGGGTGGCAATCACGCCACCGGCCGTCCCCAAGAGGACGATGAGCACCATCAGCCATTTGTAACGCCGCAGCGCCGCCGTGTAACGACCCCAGTTGACCTTATCGTCATCCACCGCTGGAGCGCCCATGGCAGCCGCCATGGTTCCCGCCTGGGGAACCATTTCGATCTCAACGTCCGGCTCTTCGGGTGATCGGTTAGCGGGGATCAGAGTATCGGACATGCAGCTCCGGATTGCTTAGGAATCGAGCACACTGCTCATCATCAGACGCACGACCTCACGCAAAGTCGGTACCGAACAGGGCTTTTTGTGCCTACGAAATATACGGGGCGGCTGATTGCGAGGCCGTGACAAACCGGCCTCTAAGAATGTGGGATTTTGTGGCGTTTCGGCATCAGTGTTGCATGTCTGCAACAGCACGAATCTGGTAATACTACACGGTGTTGCTTGATTTGTGCTATAGGGTGTGGTACTAAAGATGCTGTGGATGACCCATCCCGCGGGTCCTGCGGGGACTCGCAAGCCAAAGTGTCCGAGCACGACTGCGCGCCGCAGTTGAAGGACCACACGCGCGGGCGTGTGGGTCGGGCGCATCACAGGAGCCGTGCAATGGGATCCAGCATCGCTGACGCGAATCGTCGACCGGAACCCCCGCCAGGGGAGATCGGCGGCCGCGATCCGCTCGCTATTCCCGCCGAAGTCAAAGCCAGCATCAGGATCCTCGTTGTTGACGATGAACGGACTCTGCGGGAGAGCTGCGCCAGCGTCCTTCAGATGGACGGCTATAACGTCACCCTGATCGGGCGGGGCGAAGAAGCCCTCGACACCGTCAAGCGCCGCAAGTTCGACATCATTCTCGTCGATCTCTACATGTCCCAGACGTCCGGGATGGATATTCTCCGGACCGCCCTGGAGCACAATCGCGATACGATCGTCGTCGTCATGACCGGAAATCCCAGCGTCGCGAGCAGCATTGAGGCGCTGCGAGCCGGGGCCTGGGACTATCTCCCCAAGCCCTTCTCGGCAACTCACCTCCAGGTGCTGATCGGCCGGGCCTCCCACGCAGTGATGGTCTCCCGCGAGACGCGGGACCTGCCCCTGCAGCTGATGAAGCAGAACGGACACAGCGACAAGATTGCCCTCATCGGGATCTCTCCGCTGTTCCGCAAGGCGGTGGACCTGGCGCGCAAGGTGGCCGCGACCGATGCCTCGGTCTTCATCAGCGGGGAGAGTGGGACTGGTAAGGAAGTGATCGCCCAATTCATCCATCAGCACAGCCGCCGGGTTGGCCGAGCCCTGGTTCCGATCAACTGCGCAGCCCTCCCCGAGCCGCTGCTCGAGTCGGAGATGTTCGGCCATCGGAAGGGTGCGTTCACCGGTGCCGACCGAGACAAGCCCGGTC
>DATIOP010000518.1:0-4319 GCA_035472975.1 Gemmatimonadales bacterium | reverse complement strand
GTCCGGACCTCAACCTTACTGATCCAACCGAGGGGTACTCTGCGGGTTTTACCGTCGGCGGGCCGGATCACAAGGGCGGAACTGTCTCGCCCGATGAACTCTCCAGTGAAACGAAATCCTTTCGCCCCCGAGACCCGAATGAACTGCCCTGGTCGGAGAGCTACCGAGGAGTCCTGGGCCGCGACTTGGACCGCTGACAGAAGCGCTACAACAAGACCCAGCCTGATTGAGGTGCGCATCGATCCCGCCCCCTCGGAGTTGAGTTCCCGCGGCAAAGCGCAGCGGTCACCGAGCCGGGATCAATCGTGGGAGCGTGGCATCAAGACGGCGTCAAGCCGGTTCCCAATCGTTGACAGGCACGCCTTGCAGCCACATCCTACCCTCTCTGTGTGTCCAATGACTCGCCGCAGCCACCGCTAAGTTTCGACTGATGACACCCGTTACGTCCCCCGCGACCGTTCGAGCTCCAACCGGGAATTCCTTGAGCTGCAAAGGCTGGCATCAGGAAGCCGCCCTGCGGATGCTCATGAACAACCTCGATCCGGCGGTGGCCGAACGGCCGGATGAACTCATCGTCTATGGCGGGAGCGGCAAGGCGGCGCGCAATTGGGAATGCTATGAAAAGATTGTCTCGACGCTCAGAAGGCTGGAGAATGACGAGACGCTGCTGGTTCAGAGCGGCAAGCCGGTAGGCGTCTTCAAGACCCACGAGGAGGCACCTCGGGTCCTCATCGCCAATGCGCACCTGGTCCCTCGCTGGGCGACCTGGGAAGAGTTCCGCCGACTGGAGGCGTTAGGGCTCACGATGTACGGCCAGATGACCGCCGGTTCGTGGATCTACATAGGCACCCAGGGAATTCTTCAGGGCACCTACGAGACCTTCGCCGAGTGCGCCCGCCAGCACTTCGGAGGCACGCTCGCCGGCCGCCTGGTCGTGACCGCGGGGCTGGGGGGGATGGGTGGCGCACAGCCTTTGGCCGCCACCATGAATGGTGCCGCCTTTCTCGGCGTAGACGTGGACGCCTGGCGAATCCAACGACGGGTGGATACCGGCTATTGCGACCTGATGACCACCAGTCTCGACGAGGCGTTGCGACTGGTCGAGGCTGCGAGGCAAAAGCGCGAGGCGCTGTCAGTCGGGTTGGTAGGGAATATTGCCGAGGTCCTACCCGAGTTGGTCCGGCGCGGTATCGGTCCGGACGTAGTAACGGATCAGACTTCGGCTCATGACCTCCGTCTCGGCTACATCCCGGTCGGACTCTCGCTCGAAACCGCGGCGGTCGAGCGCGAGCGGGACGCCGAAGGCTACGAGGCCCGGGTGCTGGATTCGATGGTGGTTCACGTGAAGGCCATGCTCGAGTTACAGTCCCGGGGCGCAGTCACCTTCGACTACGGCAACAACCTGCGCGGCCAGGTCGCCGATCGGCGCGGTCTCCAGCAGGCGTTCGACATTCCCGGCTTTGTTCCCGAATTCATTCGCCCTCTGTTCTGTCGCGGTGCGGGGCCGTTTCGCTGGGCAGCCCTATCGGGGGATCCGGCCGATATCGCAATCACCGATGACGCGGTGCTCGAGACCTTTCCCGAGAAGGCTGACCTGGCTCGATGGATCAAACAGGCCAGAGAGAAGGTCCACTTCCAGGGGCTTCCCGCCCGGATCTGCTGGCTCGAGTACGGTGAACGAGCCGAAATGGGCCTCCGCTTCAACTGGCTGGTGAAGAAAGGGAAGGTGAAGGCGCCGCTGGTGATTGGAAGGGACCACCTCGACACTGGTTCCGTGGCCTCGCCCAACCGGGAAACCGAGGCCATGCGGGATGGGAGCGACGCGATCGCGGATTGGCCGTTGCTCAACGCCATGCTCAATACCGCATGTGGCGCCAGTTGGGTCTCGCTCCATCATGGTGGCGGGGTCGGAATCGGATACTCGATCCATGCCGGTATGGTCGCAGTCGCCGATGGGACTGAGATGGGGGATCGCCGCCTCGCACGAGTGCTTACCGCCGATCCGGGCACCGGAGTCATGCGTCACGCGGACGCAGGCTACGAGATCGCGATCGAGACCGCCCGGGAACGCGGGGTGGATCTGCCGATGTTTGGATCGTGACCCCAGCCTGATCCGTGCCAGTACTCCGATCCATTGGTTCGCTGGCGACCTGTCGAAACGCGGGTAGCCAGTCGGATATCCATCCCATCCAGAACGCCGCTCTGGTCTGGGAAGGTGGAACCCTGCTGTGGGTCGGATCGGAAAAGGCTCTGCCTGCGGAGTACGCCAGCTGGGAGAGCTGGGATGCTGATGGCGCCCTGGTCATCCCGGGTCTGATCGACTGCCATACCCACCTCGCCTTCGGCGGCTGGCGCGCCGAGGAGTTCGAGCAACGAATCCAGGGGAGCAGTTACCTCGATATCGCGCGCAGGGGCGGCGGGATCATGTCCACCGTTGCCCAGACCCGCACGATGTCCGAGGACGCATTGCTCGATCGGGCTCGCGGCTTCCTCGAAAGGATGATGGCGCTGGGCGTCACGACCGTCGAATGCAAGAGCGGTTATGGCCTCGACGTCGCGACCGAAGTGCGGCTGCTCCGGGTCTATCACCGGTTGGGCCAGGAAGGAGCCGCCCGAATCATCCCGACCTTTCTCGGCGCCCATGTCGTTCCCCCGGAATTCCGCGATCGACGCGAGGATTACATCCAGCTTCTGATCGAGGAGATGATTCCGCTCATCACGGCGCAGGGCTTGGCGCGGTTCTGCGATGCATTCGTCGAAGAGACTGCCTTCACCGTACCGGAGGCCCGACGCATTCTTTCGACCGGGAAAGCGGCCGGGCTGGGAGTCAAGCTGCATGCTGACCAACTCAGTTCCTGTGGAGGGGCGGAGCTCGCAGCCGAATTGGGAGCGGTGTCGGCGGATCATCTCGAGTGTGTATCACAGGCCGGTATTGCCGCGATGGCAAAGTCCGGATCTGTCGCGGTGAGCCTGCCGCTCGCGTCGCTCTATCTCAACCATGTTCCGTTACCGGCCCGCCGTCTGATCGAGGCTGGAGTGCCGGTCGCCGTCGCTACCGATTTCAATCCGGGGTCGGCACCCAGTTACCATCTGCCGCTCGCACTTAGCCTCGCCTGTACCATGCAGCGCATGACGCCGGCGGAAGCGTTGAAAGGGGCGACGATCGTTGCCGCCCGCGCGCTCGCGATTGATGGGGTGACCGGATCGCTCGAAGCGGGAAAGTCAGCCGACTTCGCCCTGATCGATTCGGACAGCGTGAATGAGTGGTGCTACCACTTCACGCCCAACGCGTGTCGCCGGGTCGTGGCCCGGGGCAGGGAGGTGGTGGGACGGCGATAGTCGAGGGTCGTTCGTCAATCTTCAATTTCTCACCTGCCAATTTCTCAATTACCAATTTCTCAATTCCCAATTCCTAAGCCCCCATCTTCCCCTCCACCACCGCCAGGATCTCTTTCTCCTTCTGCTCCGCGTCGGCCGCGATACGCCTTCCTTCCGACAAGGTGGTCTCGAACCCAACAGACTTGGACGGTCCGGAGAGATTGGTTCGAACGTTGAGCCAGGCACCACGCACGGCGGTTCGAACGCAGAGGGCTCCCACCCCGGCATCGGAAGCCGAGACAGGATTCCCGTGTTGTGCCATAGCCATGAGTAGATCGAAACATGCGAACGAGCGCCGCATGATTTCCAGGGGAACCTCGACCGCTCGACGGTTGGCGCTGTCCATCGCTTCGCGACGCGTCGCCTGTTCCTCCGGGGTTCCCTTGGGCATCGCCATCGCGGCCAGAACGGCGTTGAAGGCCTTGGTGTCTTCATCGACCAAACGCAGCAATTCGACCTTGAGCTGCTGACCCCGTTCCGCCCAGGTGGAAAATTCTTCCCATTTCGCTTCCCACCCCCGTTTGTGAGCCGAGAGGTTGGCCACCATCGCTCCAAGGGAGGCGCCGAGTGCTCCGACGAGTGCGGATACCGAGCCGCCGCCGGGCGCGGGACTCTCGCTGGACGTGAGATCGGCGAAGCCCTCGACGGTCAAAGAGGTCAGTGCGGCATCTCTGCCTCCCTTGGCGAGCCGATACTCCAGGACCCGCTCCCCCGGATCAAAAGGTGCCAGCTCGTCGAGTCCCATACTGCGGATCGCGATCTTCACCAGTTCGTGGTCGGGCACGCCGACCGAGCGCTGCTGCTTTCTCAGGAAATAGCGTCCTGCCTCGAGCAGGGCGGAGAGGGGGACAAGGCCCACCAGCTCGGATCCGGTGACCCGCATGCCGCGCGCTTCGGCCTTCCGACATACCTCCTCGAACGCGATGTGCAACGGAGTAACG
>DATIOP010000517.1:0-2135 GCA_035472975.1 Gemmatimonadales bacterium | reverse complement strand
CTACGCTCCGGTTTTCTCTCACCTGCAGCCTCGTCGGCTGCCGTTTTGAGCAGCCTGTCAGACCTCAATCAAATCCTTACCCAGTTACTCATCCCAGTTTCTTCTTCAGTAACTCATTCACCTTCCCCGGATTCGCTTCGGCCTCTCGAACACGGTGACCACCGGCGTGCTCTCGGCGGTGGGACGGACCATTCCCTCGGAGCGCGGCGAGCGGCTGTTCACCGACTTCCTGCAAACCGACGCCTCGATCAACCCCGGCAACTCGGGCGGCCCGTTGGTCAACGTCGGCGGCGACGTGATCGGCATCAACTCCGCCATCATCTCGGGAGCGACCGGCATCGGTTTCGCCATTCCCGCCGATCGCGCCCGCCGGGTGGTGGACGACCTTTTGCGTTTCGGCGAGCTGCAGCCGCTGTGGTCGGGGGCCCGCCTGCTCACTCTCGATCCCGAGCTGGCGCGACGTTCCGGTATCGCCGTGAAGCGGGGCGCCCTGGTGTTCAAGGTCTATCCCAATTCACCGGCCACCGCCGCCGGGCTCCAGGAGAAGGACGTCATCCTCGCCGCCAGCGGCCATCCGGTGGTCAGCCGTGAGGACGTGGGAACGGCCCTCTACACCGCGGCCGCGGGAGCCTCGGTGGAGTTGGATGTGCGCCGCGGCGAGCGGACGTTGAAGGTGAGCCTCAAGCCGGTGCATCCGCCCCAGGGCTTGGGCCTTCAGGTGCTGGAGCGTTCGGTGGGGCTCAAGGTCGAGGCCGTCCAGGGCGGCCTCGCCATTCGCCAGGTAGCGAACGGTTCCGTGGCCGCGGAACGCGGGCTGAGAGCCGGGGACGTCATCCTCGGCGCCAACGGCCAGCAGACCAACTCCGCCGAGGCCCTGGGCCGCGAAGTCCTCCGCGGCCTCGACCGCGGCAGCCTGCCGCTGTCGGTGCAGCGGGGGCGGTGGGTTTATAACTTGGATTTTCCGCTGTAGGGTGAGCAGAAGTTGCATTAGACCCGGGGTCCTGGTAGCCTTTGGGGATATGGGTGCAACGGTAAAACGGCTCGACACGAATGCGATGGCCGAGTTTCTCGGGGAGGCATCTGTCCGCCTCGGGGTCTCAAAGGATCGGCTGACCACAGCGATCCAAGCGTCGCAGACGCTGTCCAAAGACGAGCTCGAGGTAGTCAGGGCCCTGTTCGATGCAGCTCGGAACGGGACCTCCCAGAAACGTCGCGCTGCGATCTCTCGGGGGATTCTCAGTGCGATCCGGACAGTCCAGGTCGACGACGAAGATCCGTTCGCCGGGGTGGATGAACCGATGGATGCCGCCCAGGCCGCGCGGGAGCTCGTTTTAACCGAGATGGAGATCGAGTCCAACCGCCAGATCCTATTGAAGGACAGTGTCACCGCTGCTGAAGCCGCGTCGCTCACGGGCCGGTCCCGGCAGGCCCTGGAACGGCTGCGCAGAGCGGAGCGCCTGCTCGCCTTGCGCTCGGGAAATCAGTGGCGCTACCCGCGCTGGCAGTTCGATCCCGACGCGCCGGGAGGAGTCGTGCCCGGACTAGACGAGGTAATCGATCTTCTAGGCCTCTCTTCGGCGGGAGTCGCCTTCTGGCTCTTGGAGCCTTCCGAGCGCCTCGGCGCAGCGCCGATCGATCTGCTCCGGCGCCATCGACCCGAACCGGTGGTTCAGTTGGCTCGCGAACAAGGCTATATGCCTTGAGCCTTCCGTCGCCCCCGCCGGATCTGCCGGCGAGACCCCCACTTCACAAGCTGGGAATGGGTGACAAGCTCGTCCGTTTTTATGATCCGGCCCGCGGAGAGTGGGATCAGCAGCGCAACCATGGTCCACTCCCGGAGCTCCGCTTCGATCATCATCTTCCACCCATCGGAGAGAGCACAGGTCGCTCGGTCTGGTATGGAGCAACCTCGCTTGTGGGAGCGGTCGCGGAGGCCTTCGGCAACCGCGGACGTCTGGACAAGACGGCGCGACGCCGGGTCTGTGTTGTACGAGTCCGCTCGCCGCTGGTGCTGATCGATCTGGTCGGGGTCGGGGCGCGTTCGTTTGGGCTGGATCAGAGAATTGGTACCGTCCTGGAATACACCGTCTGCCAGGAATGGGCCAGAGCCCTTTATGAGCGATATCCTTCCGCTT
>DATIOP010000516.1:0-6053 GCA_035472975.1 Gemmatimonadales bacterium | reverse complement strand
CTCGATCCTCAGGCGATCGAGAGAGTCCGGGAACAGGCATGGCCCGAGGCGGAGAACACCGATGAGTTGCATGATGGGTTGCTGACTTCGGGGTTCATACTGGAAAAAGAAGCGACGGACAGGGCGGGCGAGACGGACGAGGCGGACCAGGGGGAGGAGCGAGCCCCTGACTGGAATGAGCTGTTCGATGAACTGGTCCGCGCGGGTCGTGCAGCACGAATCAGCATCGACTCCGCCCGTTCAGCGCTCTGGGTTGCGACCGAACGTCTACGCGAGCTTCAGGCCGTCCACCCATCGTCCGTCTCTTCCGCCCCTTCCGACCTGACCGTCCCGAATCGCGAAGATGCGATTCGCGAACTTCTCCGCGGGCGCCTGGAGATTGTCGGACCCACCACTGCAGCCGAGCTGGCGAGCACGCTGGGTGTGAGCGAAGAAGATGCCGACCTAGCACTCGCCGCGCTGGAACGGGAGGGAGTCGTGCTCCGCGGCCGGTTCACTCCGGGAGCCACGATTCTCGAGTGGTGCGACCGGCGGCTGCTTGCGCGGATTCACCGCTACACCCTGGATCGGCTCCGGGCCGAGATCGAGCCGGTCAGCGCCGCCGATTTCGTGCGCTTCCTGTTCCGATGGCAGCGGATAGATCCGGAACATCGGGTGTCAGGCCTCGAGGGCCTGGCGAGCGTCCTGGAGCAGCTCGACGGTTTCGAGGTTCCGGCCAAGGCGTGGGAGCCCGACGTCCTGGCCGCGCGCTGCAGCGAGTACGATCCCGCGTTGCTCGACATGCTTTGCCTCACCGGCCGTGTCGCGTGGGCTCGGCTTTCGGCTGGAGGCAATCCGGCGGCACGTCCTGCGAGCCGTCCCATTCGGTCAACGCCCGTGGCACTCCCGCTTCGTCAGCATCTAGGCTCCTGGCTGGCGATCGTCCCACCGGCCGAAGCGCCGGCGCTTTCGTCCTACGCTCAGGATGTGCTCGCAGTGCTGAGTCGGCGCGGGGCATCGTTCTTCACCGACCTGACTGCAGGCTCCGGACTTCTCGCAACCCAGGTCGAACAGGCTTTGGCCGAGCTGGCCGCTGCGGGACTGGTCACCTCTGACAGCTTCACGGGACTTCGTGCCCTGCTTACTCCATCTGATCGTCGCAAGCCGCTGGTGACCCGCGCCGCCTCGACCGACGTGCGGCGCCACAGAACTGTCAACTTCGGTATCGAAGGAGCGGGACGGTGGAGCCTCCTGCAACATGAATCGGCGAACAGCCAAGCCGCCGAGACCGAGCTCCTCGCCCTCACCCTCCTCGCCCGCTACGGCGTGGTCTTCCGTAGACTGCTCGCCCGAGAAAGCCTCACCGTGCCGTGGCGGATGTTGCTTCAGGTCTATCGCAGGCTCGAGGCGCGGGGGGAAATTCGCGGAGGCCGGTTCGTAGCCGGCATGCAGGGAGAGCAATTCGCGAGGCCGGAGGCGGTGGCCCAGCTCCGCGCGGTCCGCCGGGCCAAAGAGCACGTTGAGCTGGTCGTGCTGTCGGCAGCGGACCCGCTGAATCTCACCGGCCTCGTCACACCCGGTGATCGAATCTCCGCGCTGGGGAGCAACCGTATCGCCTGGAGGAACGGAGTTCCGGTCGCGGCCCTCGAAAGCAACGAAGTGCGCTGGTTGCGCGACGACGTAAACCCGGAGGACCGGCTCGAGATCGAGCGAGCCCTGGCCCGCAAGCGGATCAGCCCAGCGTTAAGGGGCTATCTCGGCATGACAGGGTGAATCGTTTTCTACTCGTACCGCAGGGCAACCATCGGGTCCACCCGCATCGCCCGTCGCGCCGGAATGAGCGTCGCGAGCAGGCTGGTCAGCGCCAGCGCCAGCGTCACCCCGACATACATCACCGGGTTCTTGGTGTTCACCTGGAACATCACCAGCCCCAGACCCTTGGCGAGGAAGAACGCCAGCACCACGCCACAGGTCAGTCCGATCAGGATCTGCAATCCTCCCTGACGAAGGAACATCCGCAGCACATCGCGAGCGCTGGCGCCGAGCGCCATGCGAACTCCGATTTCCCTGGTTCGCCGGGATACAGAGAAACTGACGACTCCGTACACCCCGACGGTCGCGAGCAGGAGCGCGGCACCGCCGAACACCATGAAGAGCGTACCGAAGACCCCGTAGAACCACCCGTTCTCCTTGATGGCTTCCTGGAGCGTGCGGACAAAATAGATCGGCTGGTCGGGATCGATGCTGGTCACCACTCCCTGTACCGGATTGGCGAGGCTGGATGGATCTCCGGGTGCGACGACAGCAAGGCTGACGAAGTGGTAGTCGCTTTGGCCGAGCGGGGTGAACACCACGGTGCCAAGCTGGTGATCGTCGTCGGTGCCGTCATACCAGACATCGGGCACCACACCCACGATGGTGAGCCATGGCTCCTTCGAGTCCGCCTGACCAATCCGGATCCGGCGCCCGAGAGCAGGCTGGTCTCCCAGGTGTTTGTGCACGAATCCCCGGGAGACCACGGCAACCGGCAGGGTGCCGCCGATATCGCCTGGGGTGAGCAGGCGCCCTTCGATCGGCTTCACATTGAAGGTCTCGAACCATCCCGGGCTGACCGCGACTCGGCGCGTGCTCGGATAGTCACGCTCGCTGGTGTAGGTTTTCCCTTCCAACGCGAAGTTTTCGTTCCATCCCTCGAGTCCCGGCAACACGGTCATCAGCGCGACACCTCGCTGACCCGGAATCCCCCGGAGCTTTTCCTCAAGAGTGGTCCAGAATCGAGCCCGGCTCGCCGAGTCGGGGTAGGTGGCGTCGAAGAGCCCCACCCTGGCCGTAAAGACATTGTTGGTCGGGACTCCGTATTCGAACCTGGCCAGCTGAACCACACTCTGAATCATGAACCCGGCGCCCACCAGCAATCCGCCGGAGAGCGCCAGCTCGGCGATGACCAGACCGCGGCTGAACTTTCCGATCCGAAGCGAGGACGATCCTCGGCTCTCATCCTTGAGAACATCGTTGAGGTTGGTACGAGTCGCCTGCAATGCTGGGATGACTCCGCTCACCAGCGCCGCGATCAGGGTGACACCGGCGGTAAAGGCGAACACGACGCCGTCCAGCTTGATGTCAACCCAGAAGGGTGCACCGCTTCCCTGCATCGAATCCACGAACCACCGCACGCCGAAGGCGGCGATCACAATGCCGAGCAGCGAACCGATCGTTGCGAGCAGGAGAGATTCGGTGAGCAGCTGGGCCACGATCCGGCGGCGGCTTGCGCCCAAGGCGGTGCGGACGGCGATTTCCTTGGTTCGGGTGGCGGCGCGCGCCAGCAGGAGATTGGCCACATTGGAGCAGGCGATCAGCAGAACCCCGAAGACCGCAGCCATCATGGTCCACAGCATGATGATCGGCTCTTCCCCGATGTACTCCTCGGTGAAGGGCTTGACGATCGGCGTGACTCCTTCGTTTTCCTTGGGATGGTCCTGAGCGATGCGGGCGCAGATAGTCTCGAACTCGCGCTTCGCCTGAGCCATCGTCACTCCGGGCCTGAGCCGGCCCATGACCTCGAGCTCATCGCCCTCGCCCCAGGGAAGCGCCGTGGGATCCATGGTCCTCGGCAGCCACAATTGCGACAGTGTGGGGAAGAGGAACTTGCGAGGCATGACACCCACGACTTCGTGGACCAGGCCGTTGGCCCGAATGGTCTTGCCGATGATGGCGGTGTCGCCACCGAAGCGATTCTGCCAGATGTCCCAACCGATGATGGCGACCGGCGGAGCCCCAGGCCGGTTGTCGTCTTCGGTAAACAGCCGTCCCCGAAGGGGCTGAACCCGGAGCAGCTTGAAAGCGGATGCCGTGATGAACCCGCCCTGGAAACGCTCGGGTCCCCCTTGCAGCCCGCTTACATTGATCGTTCCCTCGGTCCAGGCGGCGAGGTCCTCGAAGCTCTTCTGCTGCTCCCGCCAGGCGGTGAAATCGCTGACCGGAACGCCGTAGCTGTCGACGCCGCGACTCGGGCGAGCTCGCTCGAGGTGAAGGATCTGGCTGGCATGCTCGAAGGGCAGCCCCCGGAGGATGCCGCCCCACATGATGCTCCACATCGTGGTAGTGAAGCCCAGGCCCATGGCGAGGGCGAGGATCGAGATCATGGCAAGGCCGGGATGCTTGGTCAGCATCCGAAAGCCATGCTTCAGGTCGGAGAAGAAGGAGCCCATCTTTTCACTCCGGAGCTTTTCGGGGATGTGATCGGCCTACGGCGCCTCGGCAGACAAGGTTTCAAGTAGGAACCCGTGATGGATTCAACCCCGTTTCGCCTGTTCCTTTTGTCCCCCGCTCACTGCGGCGGGAAACGCGCCCAACTGCTGGTCAATGGTAGAGGGCGCTTCCCGTTGGCGGCGCGGCTGAGGGCCGGGGAACCAGTCACCCTTGGTGAGACGTTCGCCTTCCTGAGCGGGCTCTACTTCAGAGGCAAGCTGACCTACGCTCGGCACTTTGGCCGGGCACCGTCCGGACACTCCGCGGCCCTGGTCATCACGGCCAATAACGGGCTGGTGTCCGCCGAATCGAGCATCACCATTCGCGAGCTCAAGGGGTTCGGGACTGTGGACATCGATTCAGACAATCCACGCTACCGAAAGCCCTTGGAGCGCGACATCGCGAGGCTTCGCGAACTGAACGGAGTGGAGATCGTCCTGCTCGGCAGCATCGCGACCGGTAAGTATGTGGACGTGTTGGTGGAGTCGTTGGGCGACCGGCTGTTATTCCCCGGGGATTTTGTAGGACGGGGAGACATGAGCCGCGGAGCCTTGCTCCTTCAGGCGGCCAGAAAGAGCACCGAGCTCAAGTATGAACCGGTACTCGGCGCAATTCGGACCGGCAGGCGGGCACCGCGTATTGCGTCAGGATGAGCCCCTTGGCTGCGACACAAGTAGGAAAGATCCCGGCTGGAGCGGCTTCAAGTGAGCCGACGACTCAACAGCGTAAACCGGTTGGAAGCAGAACGCCGGCCCAGGTCTGGTTGACCGAGCCGGCGTTCGTCTTGCGGCAAAGCTGATCCTAGGTCAAGGCGCGGCGCAGCAGCCGGCCGCGACGCTTCCCCTCCCGCACCACAATGTTCTTGGTGGCAATCAGTTTCTTGGTGGTCATGATTGCCCTCTCCACCCGGCGCGAGTGCGCTACCGCATCCCGCAACCGCCGTAAGTCCTTCTCCAGCCTGTAGCGTTTGATCTGTCTCGCGATGTCCTTCTTATCCCTCTCGAAGTCTTTCAGCTGCGCCTTGGCCAATTTGGTAATTCGGGCCCAGCGCGTCTCGAATGACTTGATGCTGCGCAGTTGCATGACAGTACCCTCTCCTGAGAAAGATTCCGAGTTCAGATACTCTGCCAGCGCCTACCAGCCCGGTGAGACCACCATCTCTCCCCGGGGTTCTTGAAATGTAGCCGGCTTGAATCTGGACGTGGGTTAAAGCGCCAGCGGCTTCGGAGTGCGGACGAGTGAGCGTTCGCCGGATACGAGGGCGCGGAATCGGTTCAGGAATGAGGAAGCGCGGGAGCCGCCGGGAAGCAAGTTGGATCTGCAGCGGACCATCGCCGAATGGAGGGCATCGGCGCTCTTCCACCGGCCCTTCGGGTCACGGACCAGGCAGCGGTCAACGATCGAAGCGAGATCCGCGGGAACATCGGGAGCCAGTTCGCGGAGTGGAGCGGCGTTGCGAGCGGTCCGTTGAGCAGCGAGCGAGATCGCCGACTGACCAGTGAAAGGCAGCCGGCCGGCCAGCATGCGATAGGCAACGAGCCCCAGAGAGTAGATATCGGTCCGGAAGTCTGCTTCCCAGGATCCCAGCGCCTGTTCCGGGGACATGAAGGCCGGGGTGCCGAACCCCTTGCCTACTTCGGACCGCGAGTGATCGGAGGTCCGCAGCGTCGCGATACCGAAATCGGTAAGGAAGGGCCAATCGTCCTCGTCCTGCATGAGGATGTTGTCAGGCTTCACGTCCCGATGGACCACGCCATGACGGTGAGCATGGGCCAACGCGTCGGCAACCGGAATAAGAATGGAAAGCGTCCGCGTCGGGCTCAGCC
>DATIOP010000515.1:0-10856 GCA_035472975.1 Gemmatimonadales bacterium | reverse complement strand
CTTACGGCTTAAGCAAGTACTCGAACCCACCACTCAAACTGGTACCCAAATGACCACCGATGGCAGCCCGCTCATTCAGCTCGAAGGCATCAAGAAGGTCTTCTATACCGAAGAGGTAGAAACCCATGCCTTGTCCGAGATCCATCTCGAGATTCGGAGGGGCGACTACGTAGCCATCGCGGGTCCATCCGGCTGCGGGAAGACCACGCTCCTCTCGATTCTCGGCCTGCTCGACACGGCATCGGGCGGCACCTACATGCTCGACGGCAAGTCGGTGGCGCAACTCGGGGCCTCGGAGCGAGCTCGCATTCGGAACCGGGAAATCGGCTTCATCTTCCAGGCGTTCAACCTCATCGGCGATCTCACCGTGTATGAGAACGTCGAGCTGCCGCTCACCTACCGCGGGCTGCCCTCCGCCGAGCGGCAGAAACGGGTCAAGGACGCGCTGGACAAGGTGGGAATGACCCACCGGGTAAAGCACTACCCCTCGCAGCTCTCGGGTGGTCAGCAGCAGCGGGTCGCGGTGGCGCGCGCGGTGGCAGGCCAGCCGCTGATTCTCCTGGCGGACGAGCCGACCGGAAATCTCGACTCCAGCAACGGTGAGCAGGTGATGGAGCTGCTGCGCGATCTGCATCGCGCCGGCGCCACGATCTGCATGGTGACCCACGACCCGCGGTATGCCCGCCATGCCGACCGGGCGGTGCACCTGTTCGATGGCCGGGTGGTGGAGGACACGACCCCGGAACTCGCCCCGGTTTAGCGCGAATACGAAGACTCAGTCCCCAGTCCTCAGTCCTCGCCACTGAGCAACTGAACGGGAGGCCGACGTGAATACGCTGTTGCAGAATCTGCGCTACGCCGGGCGTCAGCTCCGCAAGAGTCCGGGCTTCACGACCACCGCGTTGCTGACCCTGGCTCTCGGCATTGGAGCCAACAGCGCGATCTTTTCGGTGATCAACGCCACGCTGCTGCGCCCGCTGCCCTACGCCGATCCGTCGCGCCTCGTCACTGTCGAACACCACTACCCGGGGCTCAACGACCTCCACGCTCCGGTGTCGGTCCCCGGGTTCCTGGCCTACGAGCAGAAGAAGCAGGTCTTCCAGCACGCGGCGGTCGAGACCGGCTGGGCTCCTACGCTCACCGGTCGGGGAGACCCGCAGCGAGTGGTCGCCAGCCTCGTCACAGGAGATTACTTCACCACCCTGGGAGTGAGTGCCGAGCTTGGCCGCACACTCACTCCCGAGGAGAACGAGGCGGGGCACGACAAGGTCGCCGTGGTGAGTCATCCGTTCTGGGAACGGGTATTCGGTGGAGAGCGCTCCTTGCTCGGTCAACGGATCATCCTGGACGGGGAGAGTTACGAAGTCGTGGGTGTGATGCCCGCGAGCTTCAAAGGCTGGATCCGGAATGCCGAGTTGTGGACCCCGATTGTCTTTACTCCCGCGCAGAAGGATCCCAACGGGTTCACCAATGAGTTCCTGAATTTCATCGGCCGCCTGGCGCCGGGCACCACGTTCGAGCAGGCGAAGGCCGACATGGCCGCGTACGGGGTGAGCCTCCGGACCGACAATCCCGACCGGTTCGCGCCGGACTGGGGGCTGGTCATGACCACGTTGGATGAAAAGGCCGACGGCCCGATTCGCGCCGCGCTCTACGTGCTGCTAGCGGCGGTCGGCTTCGTTCTGCTCATCGCGTGCGCCAACGTGGCCAATCTGCAGCTGGCGAGAGCGGCGAGCCGCACTCGGGAGATCGCGGTCCGGGTGGCCCTCGGCGCTTCGCCGGGCAAGCTGGTCGGCCAGCTGCTCACCGAGAGCGTACTGCTCGCCGTGATCGGTGGTGGTCTGGGACTCCTGCTCGCGGTGTGGGTGGTTCCCGCCTTGTTGGCACTCAACCCCGGCAACCTCCCTCCCAGCGACGAGATCAAGGTTAACGGCACTGTATTGCTCTACACTCTGGGGATCTCGGTCTTCACCGGCCTCCTCTTCGGCATCATGCCGGCGCTGCAGCTAGCCCGGACCGACCTGCACGACACTCTCAAGGAAGGGGGACGCGGCAGCTCTGGTGACCGGCGGGGTCAAGCGATTCGGCGGGGCCTCGTCGTGGCGACGGTGGCCCTGGCGCTCACGCTGCTCGCCGGCGCCGGCCTGCTGGTCAAGAGCTTCGCCCATCTGGTCGGCGTGGATCCAGGCTTCAAGCCCGACCATCTCCTCACGTTCAACATTTCCCTCCCTCAGCTCCGTTACAACAACGACACGCTGCAGATCGCGGCCTTCGAGCGGATTACCAGTGCGCTGGAAGCAGTTCCCGGCGCGACGAAGGTCGGGGCCACCTCGACGCTTCCATTCAGCGGGCAGTGGTCAACCGGAAGCTTCAGCATCGAGGGTTATCAGGTGCCGAAGGGAGCACCCAGCCCCTGGGGAGACCAGCGCGTTGTCACCCCGAATTTCCTGTCGACTCTTGGAGCGCCGGTTCTCAAGGGACGTCTTTTCGGGCCGGAGGACAGGGCCGGCACACCCCGCGTCGTGATCGTGGACCAGGAGATGGTCAATCGGTATTGGCCCAAGGACGATCCGATAGGAAAACGGATCACGTTCAATCAGCTCACCGACTCGACGATCGATTGGCTGACGGTGGTGGGTGTGGTCGGCCATACCAGTCACGAGGGTTTGGACGCCCAGCGTCGAGTGCAGATGTACTTCCCGCTCGAGCAGGTGGCGGTCAACTCGATGAGTTTCATCATCCGGACTCCGGGCGATCCCAACGCCCTGCTGCCCAGCGTGAAGGCCGCCGTTCGGGCGATCGACGCCGATCTGCCCTTCTCGAGAGTCACGACGATGGAGGCATTGGTCGAACAGTCCACCGGTCACGCCGCTTCTCCATGCTGCTGCTCGGCCTGTTCTCGCTGCTCGCGGTGGGACTTGCCTCGATCGGCCTCTACGGAGTCATGTCCTACAACGTCACCCAGCGTTCCCGCGAGCTGGGAGTGCGACTCGCGCTGGGAGCCGCGACCCGGGATCTCCTCGGGCTGGTGCTGCGGCAGGGAATGCGCCTGGTGGTCATAGGCGTCGTGGTCGGACTGGTCGCCGCCCTCGCCGCGACCAGACTGCTCCGGAGCATGCTCTTCAACGTGAGCAGCTCCGATCCGCTGACCTTCGTGCTGATCGCGTTTCTGCTCCTCGGTGTTTCGCTGCTGGCCATCTGGATCCCGGCGCGACGCGCCACCAAGGTGGATCCGATCATCGCGCTGCGGGCGGAGTAACACAGTACCTGGTACCGAGTACCCAGTACCGAGTACTCGGTGTGATCAATGAGGTTGCAGCTAACAGCCGAACCGGTGGTCCCGCATGACACTCGCCAACGACATCCGGGTCGCGCTCCGCTCGCTGCGCCGGTCGCCCGGTTTCACCATCGCAGCGGTGACCACCCTGGCACTCGGTATCGGTGCCAACACCGCGATCTTCAGCGTCATCGACGGAGTCCTGCTTCGTCCGACGCCGTTTCGGCACATCGATCGACTGGCGATGGTGTGGGAAACCGATCGCAAAAGCGGCACGACGAGGGAACCGGCCTCGGTTCCTGACTTCCAGGATTTCCAGCAGCAGAGCAGGCGGTTCGGCGCGCTGGCGGCTTTCGCCCCGCAGGAGGTGAGCCTCACCCCGGATGGTGCGGAGCCCTCGCGCCTCGCCGCGCTGGCGGTGAGCCATGAATACCTCGACCTCACCGGGATCACTCCGATCATCGGTCGGGGGTTCAGCGCCGAGGACGATCGTCCCGGCGGACCCCAGGTGGTATTGATTGGCGAGGCGCTCTGGCAGCAGCTGTATTCCCGGGATCCCCAGGTTGTGGGCCGGACGATCCGTATTGACGACGCTGAGCAGACCATCATCGGCATAGTCCCTTCCACCGCTGACTTCGGCACACTCCAGGTTCTGAGCGCGGCGGACTACGGGAAGGGATTCGCGGCCCGCGGAGGACAGGTGAGGGTTGATCTGTGGACGCCGTTGCGCCCGGACCCCGAGAGTTATCCGCGACAAACTCATCCGATCTTTGTCGTGGGCCGCCTTGGGGGAACGGAGGGCATCGGAGCCGCACAACAAGAGGTAGGAGAAATCGCGGCCGATCTCGAGAAGAAGTATCCGGAGAACGCCGCGCGCGGAGTTTTCGTTGAGCCGCTGGGCCAGGTGGTATTCGGCCCGATTCGTCCGGCCCTGTTCGTCCTCATGGGCGCCGTCGCTCTCGTGCTCCTCGTGGCCTGCGCCAACGTGGCCAGCCTGCTGCTGGCCCGAGGGGCGGAACGACTCCGTGAAATCATGGTACGGACCGCGCTGGGCGCCACGACCCGTCACCTCGTTCGGCAGTTTCTGGTTGAAAGCCTCCTCCTCACCGGCTGTGGAGCACTGCTCGGTCTGCTCCTGGCGCAAGAAGGACTCGATCTCCTGCTCGCGCTCGCGCCGAGCGATATCCCGCGAGTCGGCACGGTCGGTATTGACGGGAGGGTCCTCGCAGTCACGCTGGGGGTGACGGTCTTCATCGCAGTGTGCTTCAGTCTGTTCCCCACCGTCCAAGCCACTCGGGTCAACCTGCAGTCCGCGCTGCAAGGTGAAGCAAGCCGGAGTGCTTCAGCCGGACGTCGGCATCGCCGGTTCCGGTCCGCTCTGGTAATCACGGAGCTGGCACTGGCGGTCATGCTGATGGCAGGAGCTGGCGTGCTGATTCGCAGCCTCGGGCGCCTGCGTGAGGTTGATCCGGGGTTCAGCTCCGCGGGAGTTCTCAAGGCGGAATTCCAGCTGCCGACCAGCCGGTATCCCACGGATTACTCCAAGTGGCCCCATTGGCCCGCAACGCACGGGTTCAACAACGAACTGGAGCGTCGCGTCGCGGCATTACCGGGCGTCGAAGCTGTGACGATAGCCGGCAATCATCCCCTCGATGCGGGGTTTACCAGCTCCATCAGCGTGGTAGGACGAGAGGCCGAAGCCCACGAGTGGCCCGAGCCGACGATCCGCCAGGTCGATGCCGGGTACTTCGAGACCCTGCGGGTTCCACTACTGGCGGGTCGGAGCATTGCCCAGACGGACGATGCCGAAGGCACACCGGTCATAGTGATCAACGAATCGGCACGGCGTCGCTTCTTTGGAGCGCTGCCGCCTCTGGGTCAGCAGGTCTCTCTCTGGGGAGCGAGGCGAACCGTCATCGGTGTCGTGGGCAACGAACGCTTCCACGGACTGGCCGAAGACTCACCGCCCAGCGTCTATCTCCCGCGAGCGCAAGCGCCGACGAGTGGAGGGAGTCTGCTCGTGCGGACAACGGCCGGCGATCCTGCGGCGCTCGCCCCGGCAATTCGCCGGGTTGTGGCCGACCTCGATCCCTCACTGCCCCTCTTCGGAGTAGAGCCGCTCAGTCGTACGCTTTCCAATTCGATTGGGCAGCGCCGTTTCACCATGATCGTCCTCGGCGCATTCGCCGCCGTCGCACTGTTGCTGGCGGTAGTGGGTGTGCACGGTGTCCTCACCTACACGGTCACGCAACGAACCCGGGAAATCGGAATTCGGATGGCCCTGGGCGCCGATCGATCGCGGGTGAGGGGCCTCATCCTCACTCAGGGGGGCGCGCTGGTGGCGGGAGGGCTGATCCTGGGGCTGATCGGCGCATTCGCCATCACTCGACTACTCACAGCCCTCCTTTACGGAGTGAGTCCGACCGATCCGGGCACGTTCCTGGGTGTCGCGGTGCTCCTGGCGGTAGTCGCCCTGATCGCGAGCTATCTCCCGGCGGCCCGTGCGGCGCGGGTGGATCCGGTGGTGTCGTTGAGGAGTGAGTGAGACATGACGCTCGCCAACGACATCAAATACGCGTTCCGTTCCCTGCGTCGGGCGCCCGGTTTCACCGCGGCGGTCGTAATCACCCTCGCACTGGGAATCGGCGCCAACACGGCCGTCTTCAGCATCGCGAACGGGATCCTGTGGCGTCCGGTTCCGGGCAAGGACCCGGACCGGCTGATGGTGATCGTCGCCAAGAACCGGGCTCAAGGCGGCTTCTTTGACTACTCCTACGCCGACTACGAAGACTTTCGGCGCGACGCGTCGGCGTTCGAGGATGTCGCGGCGTACTATCCCGCGCCTGTCAGCCTCAACAGCCAGAATCGGAACGACCGGATCTGGGCCGAATTGGTAAGCCCGAATTATTTCGGAGTGCTGGGGGTCGATCCTGTCGAGGGGCGAGGTTTCCTCGCCGAGGACGGACCGAATTCGGGTGCTGCACCCGTCGCCGTTGTGAGCGACCGGTTCAAGCGCCGCCTCGCGCCGAATGGAACCTCCGTCCTCGGCGAGACAGTCCGGCTGAACGGGCAGGCCTTCACGATCGTCGGTGTGGCACCCCGCGGGTTCCGCGGAGTGTACCACGCTCTGTTCGGCCCGGACGTCTGGCTGCCGGTATCGACCTTCGACGTGGTGTCACGCGCGGTGCCTGGTTCCTTGCTGGCTCGCGGGAGCAACTCATTCCGCCTCATGGGGCGCCTGCGTCCCGGTGTCAGCTACGATCAAGGGAGCGCGGCGGTCGCCGCGATCGGTCGCCGGCTCGAACGCGATTACCCGGTTACTAATGCGGGCTTCGATGCCGTCGCCATGCCGGAGCTCAAGGCCCGGCCTGAGCCGGATGCCGCCGGAGGCTCGGCCCTGGCAGCGCGTGCCTTTCTCGTCGTGGTGGGACTGGTCCTGCTGATTGCCTGCGCCAACGTAGCCAATCTGCTTCTTGCTCGTGCCGCATCGCGCCGGAAGGAAATCGCGCTCCGGCTCGCATTGGGCGCGGGACGTCTCCAATTGCTCCGACAGTTGCTGATCGAGAGCACCATCCTCGGCCTCCTGGGCGGCGCCCTGGGTATGGGTCTCGCCATCTGGGCGACGGCCGCGCTTGGCAACGGCTTTCACGCTCCGAGCGACATCCCCTTCCAGGTGGACTTCAGCCCCGACCGTCGAGTCCTCTGGTTCACGCTGGCGATCTCACTCCTGACCAGCCTCGTGTTCGGACTGGTGCCGGCATTGCAAGCCGCTCGCCCCGAGGTCGTCGGCGCGCTCAAGAATGAACCGGCCCAGCGTCACGGGTCGAGCCGATCGCTACTGCGCGGCGGGTTGGTGATCACCCAGGTCGCACTCTCCTGCGTCCTGCTGATCGGAACCGGCCTCATGCTCGAGACGCTGGGCCAGATGAAGCGGCTCGATCCAGGGTTCGACACCAGGAACGGGCTTCTGGTTTCGGTCTCGCCCGCGCTCCTGGGATACGACCAGGGTCAGGGCGAGAGCTTCTATCGCCGACTGCTGGAGGAGGTTCGCCGGACATCTGGAGTGCAGGGCGCGACGCTGGCTCAGTACGTCCCGCTCGAATTCAGCGCCAGCGGAGGCGGACTCTTCGTCGCGGGACGAGTGGGCGACCAGAAGAGTCAGGGCGGCGATCCGACCTATTGGAGCGTCGTCGAGCCGGGCTATCTCGCCCTGATGGGCACCCGTCTTCTCGATGGTCGCGACTTCAGCCTGCAGGACGATTCCACCGCGCCTCGCGTCGCGATCGTCAATCAGACGCTGGCCCAGCGCTACTGGCCCGGCGCCTCGGCGATTGGAAAGACAATCCGGCTCAACGCGGTGAGCGGCCCGCCAGTCGAGATCATCGGTGTCGCCGCCGACGGCAAGTACCGGGGACTCGAGGAGCGCCAGCTTCCTTATCTCTACCTGCCTCTGAGCCAGAACTACACCGGAAACGCGACTCTCGTCGTTCGGAGCTCCGGTGATCCCCTGGCACTGCTGGCCGCGGTACGGGAAGCCATTCATCGTGCCGATCCGGACATGCCGGCGTTCGATACCAAGACGATGCAGCAACTGATCGACGGCAGGGCACTGCTGGGTCCGCGCTTCGCTGCCGGGCTCGCCGGGGTGTTCGGTGTTCTCGCGCTGGGCCTCGCGATGATCGGGTTGTACGGGCTCATCTCCTACTCGGTGTCCCGACGGACTCGGGAGATGGGGATCCGCATCGCGCTGGGAGCGCCGCTGCGCGCGGTTCGCGGCATGGTCGTGGGCGACGGATTCCGGGTAGCCGGTATCGGAGTCGTGCTGGGAACGGTGGCGGCGGTCGCGCTCACTCACACGCTACGGAGCCTCTTCTTCGGCATGAATCCGGGCGACACCTGGCTGCTGGTCTCCGTGCCATTGGTGCTGATCGTGATCGCGGTGCTGGCCAGCTATCTGCCCGCGCGCCGGGCGACGAAGGTTGATCCGATGGTGGCGCTTCGAGCTGAGTAGTACCGAGTACCTGGTACCTAGTACCCAGGACTCGTTAACAGCTAACAGCTAACAGCTAACAGCTAACAGCTAACGGCTCACGGCTCACGGCCGACGGCTCTTCAACTAACGAGGAACGCAATGTTCTTGACGGACCTGAAACACGCCGCTCGGTCGCTGCGTCGCTCGCCGGGATTCGTGATCGCCGCGGTGGCGACGCTGGGGCTCGGGATCGGCGCCAACAGCGCGATTTTCAGCGTGGTCAACGCCGTCCTGATGCGGCCGTTGCCATATCCCGATCCCGATCGGCTGGTCCTGGTCTGGGAGCGGAATGTTCCGCGACACCAGGAAACCAACGTGGTGAATCCACAGAACTATCTCGACTGGCAGGATCAGTCGAAGAGTTTCTCGGGACTCGCCCTGCTATCCTGGTCCAGCCTCACCTTCACCGGCGATTCTCCGGAGATTATTTCGGGCCGCGCAGTCACTCCAAACTTCTTCGATGTAATCGGAATGCCGCTGGCGATGGGCCGCGGATTCACCCAGGCCGAGGGGTTGCCGGGTAGCCCGTCGGTGATCGTGCTGAGCGATGGTCTCTGGCGACGCCGGTTCGGCGCCGATCCCGGAATCGTCGGCCGTTCGGTTCCGGTTGCCGGGGGGAGTGCGCTCGTCATCGGTGTCGCGCCAGCCGCGCTGGGACCGATGCCGTGGGGCCGGGAACAGTATTGGGAACCCTTCAGGATCGATCCGAACGATCGGATACGCGGTGGACGCTATGCGCTGGTGGTTGGTCGCTTGGCGCCGGGCATCACCCGGGAGCGCGCTCAAGCAGAGATGAGCGGAATCGCTGCGTCGCTGGAGAAGGAGTATCCCGACTTCGATACCGGCTGGAGCACCAACGTGGTCCAGATGAAGGACCAGCTCGTGGGTTCGTCGCGGCGGGCGCTGCTGCTCCTGCTCGGTGCCGTGTCACTGGTCCTGTTGATCGCCTGCGCTAATGTGGGCAACCTGATGCTGAGCCGAGCCACCGGCCGGCAACGCGAGGTGGCCATTCGCACCGCGCTCGGCGCTTCGCGCTGGCGGCTGATGCGGCAGGCGTTGCTCGAGAGCGTGCTGCTCGCCGCGATCGGCGGGGCGGTGGGACTGTTACTCGCCATCTGGGCGGTTGACCTCCTGGTGAGCGCCGGCCCGCGGGACATCCCGCGCCTCAGCGAGATCGGTGTGGACCCCCGCGTGTTCGCCGTCACCGCCGGGATTTCGCTTCTGGTGGGAATCCTGTTCGGGCTGCCCGCTGCCTTGGGCGACGTGCATGCCGACCTCACTACCGGACTTAAGGGCGAGAGCCCGCGGAGCACGGCTACGGTTTCGGCCACCCGATTCCGGGGCGCACTCGTCGTTGCCCAGATGGCGCTCGCACTGATTCTTCTCACCGGCGCCGGTCTCCTGATTCGCTCGCTGCAACAGCTGGCTTCGGTTGATCCCGGATTCAATCCGGACAATGTCCTTACCATCTCCGTGGACCTTCCCGAGGCGACCTACGGCGAGGGAGCCCGGCAGACCGCGTTCCTCGACCAGCTGCGCGACCGGGTGAAGTCGCTTCCCGGTGTAACCGACGTCGGAGCGGTGAACATGCTGCCGCTCACGTCGGCGGGTTCTTCGACGACCATCCATCTCCAGGGACGCCCCGAACCTGCTCAGGGGCAGGAGCCGGTCGCCGACATTCGCTACGCCGATCCGGGTTACTTCACGACCATGGGCATTCCGCTCCGGCGGGGCCGCACCTCCAACACCGCCGACGTGCCGAAGGCGCCCCCGATCGTGCTGATCAACCAGACCATGGCGCGGCAATTCTGGCCTAATGAGGACCCCATCGGCCGACGGCTCAAGATCGATATGTGGAAGCCGGACGACGTGGTCGAAATCGTCGGCGTGGTTGGGGATCTGCATCCCAACACGCTCGATGACGACATTCGTCCGATGATTTACTACCCGCTTTCTCAGGAACCATCCCGTTCGCTGACCCTCGTTATTCGGCACGCGAGCGGAGTGAACGGACTTGCGGCGCAGGTGAGGGACGCGGTGCGCGAGATCGATCGCGGTGTGCCGCTTACCGACGTCGCCACGATGAATGCCCGGCTCAACCAGTCGATGTCGGATCGCCGCTACCCGATGCTGCTCCTGGCCGGCTTCGCCGCGCTGGCAGTGGTCCTTGCGTCGGTCGGGATCTACGGCGTTCTCGCGTACACCGTCGGGCAGCGTACCAGGGAGATCGGAGTGCGGATGGCTCTGGGTGCCCGACGTGGTGACGTGTTGCGCATGGTCCTCGGCGGTGGCATCCGGCTGACGCTCATCGGTGTGGTATTGGGAGCGGTGGGTGCCGCGATCGCCGGGCGAGCACTGGGGAAGTTGCTCTACGGAATCACGCCGACCGATCCGGTGACCTTCGGTGGGGTGGCGCTGCTGCTCACGGCCATCGCCGCGATTGCGTGCTACCTCCCAGCTCGACGGGCCACTCGGGTCGACCCTATGGTGGCGTTGAGAGCGGAGTGAGGTACCGAGTGCCTGGTACCGAGTACCGAGTGAGAGAGG
>DATIOP010000514.1:0-2416 GCA_035472975.1 Gemmatimonadales bacterium | reverse complement strand
CGTCGGGAATGGTGTCCTCGACTTTCCCCTGAACAAAGTGGACGCGGTCGGGGTCGTATCCCCCGCTGAGTACCGCCTGCCGCACACCCTCGAGAGGCGCGATCGCCCAGACCCTGGCATCCTTCCTGGAGCGTTCCAACTTGGCCTGCGCTCCTTCTCCTGCGTAGTCGACATCGGCTTCGGTCGGGGCCGGCATCCCTTCAAACGTGTCGAACAGGTACAGGTGCCGCGACCGCTCGCCTAGCTCGAGCAGCGTCCGGGCAACCGCCATCATGCTGCCGCCTTTCCAAACGCCGCATTCGACGACGTCTCCCGGGATTCTACTTTGCACGACATAACGAACCGCCGCACGCAGCGCATAGATGCGTTCGGGACTCGTCATGGTGAACGGTGAGACGGCCTGCCAGGTCTCGACATCGGCGGGCTCGAAGTCGCGCGGGAACGGCTCCGGGGCAGGCTTGTCCTTCCGAAACCACCGCTCAAACGACGAGAAGATCCCGCTCATAGCAGCTTCTCCAGGTGTCCCGATTCGTCCATCAGGCCTTGCGAGCCACGACGCAGTATCCGAGGGGGAAATTGCGCTTCGTGCGCTCCCTCCACCGTCCGAACCACCTGCTGCCTGAAACCCACCTCGAGCCGGCCAGGAAGGCCCGGCAAATCGGCCGGCTCCCGGTGAGGCCTTTGTTGGCGAGATCCAGCAGCACGTCGGGGTAACCGCCGTACGGTTCCGCTTCGAGCATGTCGAGGCCGGCCTGGGAGGCGAGGCGGTCGAGCGCGAACTCGGTGTAGCGGTAGAAGTCGTACGGCGCTTCGTGCACCCGGTACAGGAACGGCACCAGGACGATCACCTTCCCGCCGGGAGCAAGCACGCGCGCAATTTCCCGCATCAACTCCGCGGGGACTGGGATGTGCTCCAGAACATCGGCCAAGAGCACGGTATCGAAGCGGCCTTCGGCAAACGGGAGTGGTTGCGTGAGATCGACTTCCTGATCCACGTGCACCCGTCCGTGCATGCTCTCGCCCCAGTCCACGCAGACCGCCTCCGTCACGCACTCCCGATAGATGCCGTAGTACGGCACGTCGCCGCATCCGCAATCCAGCAACCGCCCGCTGGCGTGCTGCCGAATGACTCGCTCGTACGCGCCAGCCATCAGCGTCACAGCATACAACGAGCCGAGGCTCACGTAAGCCGGGTTCGCCTCGTACCGATTCCGATCGGGCCTCCAGATCACCTTGCTGGGTTGCCAGGCTTCCGGCTGCTTCACCGGTTCCTCGCTGCCTCGGGGCGAGGCATGGCAATCGCCTCATCGTAGCGCTCTTCGAGTGCGCGCGCCCGGTCCCGCACGTCGTACTCCCGCTGCATCTTCGCGCGGGCGGCCAGGCTCATCGAACGCCAGCGATCCGGCTCCGTCATCAGCTGCGTCAGCCGATCCGCCATGGCCTGCACATCTCGCTCGCGCACCAGGTATCCCGTGACGCCATCGTCTATGATCTCGGGGATGCCGCCGTGCAGAGTTCCGATCGGCACGGTTTCCGCCGCACTCGCCTCCTTCACCACCATGAGACCGGACTCCCGGTTCCCGTGCCGGTCTACCACGCTGGGCGCCAGGAGGACATGGCTCCGCGCGAGCCGACTCGCCACTTCCGCCGGGGGAAGCGGACCGGTGAAGCTCACCTTCTCGCCAAGCGCCAGCTCATCGGTCAGGTGCCGAAGCTCCCCTTGTAGCGGTCCCTCTCCCACGAGGGTCAGGCGAACGTTGGGCGCCTGACTCGCGGCTCGAGCAAAGGCGCGGATCCCGTACTCGAATCCCTTCTTCTCCACGAATCGACCCACCATGACCACCTCAAAGGGATCTCGCAAGCGCGGCACTGGGTGGAAGGCACTGAGATCGATGCCGAGCCGGTGCACCGCCAGGCGTTCACCTGGGACACCAAGCCCAATGAGCATATTCCGCAACTCGGCGGACGCGCACAGTCCCAGCCTCATGTGACGCAGGACCGAGCGGCCCAGCAGTGCGTAGCGCCAGTGCGCCGGCCACCAGCGCTGGCGGCTGAAAAGCAACGGGACATCATAACCGTGGAAGGTGACTACCAGCGGCAGCTGGTGACGGCGAGCGAACGGCAATGCATAAACCGCCCCGACTCCGAAGTGAGCGTGTACCAAGGCAAACCCGCGTTCCCGAAACCGTGCGTCGAAGGCTCGGCTCCGGCGCTGGAGGCCGTACAGCGGGCCGGCGACGTGAACCGGGTCAAACGGAAAACGCTCGGGGAGCAATCGCCGCTTGGTGAACACTTCAGCCTCGTAGCGGACATGATGGCGGATCTCCTCGTAGACAAACGTCTGCGAGTACTCCAGAAAATTCGTGCTGAAGACGGCGACGGCCGGCTTCATCGCGGTTGTGCCTCCTGCCGCCCC
>DATIOP010000513.1:0-8529 GCA_035472975.1 Gemmatimonadales bacterium | reverse complement strand
TTGCTGGCAAGTGTCGGCGCCTCGGATCGTGGCGGGATCGCATCTTTTGTGGGACTGGTCCGGGATCATCACGCCGGCAGGGAAGTGAAGCGCCTGGAATACTCGGCCTATGCCCCAATGGCGGAAGCGGAATGCGCGGGGATCGTTGCCGAGGCGGAGACCAAGTGGCCGGTACGAGTTGCGCTCTCCCACCGGATCGGAACGCTCGAAGTGGGAGAGGCAGCGGTCGCGATCGCCGTCGCGGCGCCGCACCGCGGCGAGGCCTTCGAGGCGTGCCGTTACGTGATTGAAGAGTTGAAACGCCGGGTGCCGATCTGGAAGCGTGAATGGTACGCCGACGGCAGCTCGGACTGGGTAAACCCGGCGGCCGCGCACGCTGGAAATGCGCCGGAAGAGGTCGCGATCGGCTCGTCAGGGGGGCGGCATGGCTAGCGCACTCGGGCCGACCAGGCCATTGAACGAGCGAACGTCCGTGGTTGACCGGTTCAGCCGGCCGCTTACCAGTCTTCGGATCTCGGTCACCGATCGGTGCAACATGCGGTGCGGGTACTGCATGCCCGAAGCCGAGTACACGTGGCTTCCGCGCAGCTCAATCCTTTCTTTCGAGGAGCTCGACCGGCTCGCCGGAATCTTCGCCAGCGTCGGTGTCCGCAAGATCCGGCTAACCGGTGGGGAGCCGCTGCTCCGTCACGGTCTTCCCGACCTGGTGCATCGGTTGGCCTTGCGTCCTGAGCTGACCGATCTCGCCCTGACGACGAATGGAATTCTGCTCGCGACCCAGGCGACCCAGTTGCGAGCAGCCGGACTGCGACGGTTGACGGTCAGCCTCGACACACTGCAACCGGAACGGATGCAGTCCTTCGCCCGCAGCGCCAAGCACGGCGATGTCCTCGCCGGAATCGCTGCCGCCCGCGATGCCGGCTTCCCGCCGGTCAAACTCAACAGCGTGATCGTGCGCGGTTACAACGACGATGAGCTGGAGGACCTGATCGAATTCGGGAGGTCGTGCGAGGGGGAAGTGCGATTCATCGAATACATGGATGTGGGTGGGGCCACCGGATGGAGCATGGAGAAGGTCGTTTCCCGCCGCGAGATGCTGGATCGCCTTACCAGACGCTACGGGCGGATTGAACCGTTGGTTAGCGGGAGGGATCCGGCCGCACCAGCGGAACGATTCCGCCTCGGTGACGGCACGACCTTCGGAATTATCGCTTCGACGACTCAGCCATTCTGCCGCACCTGTGATCGCTCCCGGCTCACCGCCGACGGACACTTCCTGCTCTGCCTCTACGCCGACGAGGGAGTGGACCTGAGGGAACCGCTGAGGAGCGGTGCCACGGACGAGGAAATCCGGGAGCACATCGTCCAGGCCTGGAAGGAACGCGACGATCGTGGTGCCGAGGCCCGGGGCGCTGAGCCGCATCGCGGAGCACTGTATTCGTTGACGAGCCTGCGGTCTGATCCATTGCGGGAGATGCACACTCGGGGCGGCTAGCCGCCACCGGGTCCCGCGCATGACGCTTCACGTCGCCCTGATCTGCCCGCAGATCCCGCCCAACACCGGGAACATCGCCCGGCTGTGCGTCGGGGCCGATGTGCCCCTGCACCTGATCGAACCGCTGGGCTTCAGCCTGGACGAGACCGCGGTGAAGCGGGCCGGCATCGACCACTGGGCGAAGGTCGATCTCTGGGTGCATCCCAACTGGTTCCGCTTTCGCGACGCGATCAGCCGGGATCGTTGCCTCTATTTCTCCGCCAACGCCGACCGGGATTACCGCGAGGCACCCTTCAGTACGAACAGCGTCCTGGTCTTCGGTAATGAGACCGACGGCATGCCGGCCAAAATCCTCGAGAAACATCCGGAGCGGTGCTTCCGGATTCCGATGCCGGGGGACGTGCGAAGCCTCAATCTGGCGAATGCGGTGAGTGTCGTGCTCTACGAAGGCCTGCGGAAGCTGGGAATTCCCGGCGAGCCTGAGAAGATCGCGCCGCGCCGGGGCCGGAGTCGCAGACCTCGCCGCAAGAAATCGGGGTGACCGCCGCGGCCTACCCGCCTCTTCCTCTGAACGCTAATTTCAAGCTTCACCTCGACTCTACAATCCCAATGCTCAACAAGATCACCGTCGTCGGCGCTGGCAACGTGGGTGCAACCGCGGCCCAGCGCGTCGCCGAAAAGCACCTGGCCCGTTCCGTCGTCATGGTGGACGTGATCGAAGGCGTCCCTCAGGGCAAGGCTCTCGACCAGTGGGAGTCGGCACCAATCGAAGGTTTCGACACGCGGGTCATCGGCAGCAACGGCTATGACGAAGCGGCCGGATCCGAACTCTTCATCGTGACCGCCGGCATTGCCCGGAAGCCCGGCATGAGCCGGGACGACCTGGTGAAGACCAACGCGGGGATCGTCGAAGCGGTGAGCCGGGAGATCAAGCGCGTCGCGCCGCAGTCGATTCTCATCGTGGTCTCCAACCCGCTGGACGTGATGTGCTACGTGGCCATGAAGGCGACGGGCTTCCCGCGGGAACGCGTCCTCGGCATGGCGGGGGTGCTCGACACCGCCCGCTACCGGTCGTTCCTGGCCGAGGCACTCGACGTATCGGTTGAAGACATTCAGGCGATGGTGCTGGGCGGACACGGGGACACCATGGTCCCGCTCATCTCCTACACGACGGTTTCCGGCATTCCCGTCACTCAGCTGATTGATCAGGCCAAGCTGGATGCGATTGTCACCCGGACCCGGAATGGCGGGGCTGAAATCGTGGCGCTGCTCAAGACCGGATCGGCCTACTACGCGCCGAGCGCCGCGGCGGTCCAGATGGCCGAGTCCATCGCCCTCGATAAGAAGCGGATTCTCCCTTGCGCCGCGTGGCTTCAGGGCGAGTACGGTCTACGCGACGTCTTCTGCGGCGTGCCGTGCAAGCTGGGCCGGAAGGGACTGGAGCAGATCGTCACGGTGAAGCTGTCGGATCAGGAGAAGACCGATCTGCACAGTTCCGCCGCGGCGGTCATGGACACGATGAAGGCGCTGGGGTGAGCCGCCTCCTCGCCTTCTGGCGCTCCACGCTGGGCAAGAAGGTCGTGATGGGAGTTACCGGTCTCATCATGATCGTCTGGCTGGTGCTCCACATGGCGGGAAACCTCCAGGCTTTCGCGGGGGCGGAGAAGCTCAACGGATACGCCGCACTGCTGCACGGTCCGGCGCATGAGCTCCTGCTGCTCAGCCGGGTCATCCTGCTGGTCGCTCTCATACTGCACATCGTCGCCGCCACTCAGCTCACCGTGATGAGCCGCAAGGCCAGGCCGGTACACTACGCCAAGAAGGTCCCGCAGGCCTCGACGGTCGCCTCACAGACGCTGCGATGGGGTGGGGTGTTGATCCTGGTCTTCCTGGTCTATCACCTCAGCCACTTCACCTGGGGCACGGCCCATCCCGATTTCGTCGAAGGGAACGTCTACCACAACCTCGTGGTGGGATTCCGCGACCCGCTGATAGTCGTTTTCTACCTGATTGCGCTGATCGCGGTTGGCCTCCACGTCTACCACGGCACCTGGGCCAGCCTCCGGTCGCTTGGCGTGGCCCGCCCATCGCCCGATCCCAGGCATCGTCCCATCGCGTTGGTAATCGCACTGATCGTGTGGCTGGGCATGTCGGTGATTCCGGTGGCGGTGTGGTTTGGGTGGCTCAAATGATGTCAATGGTCAATGGTCAATGGTCAATGGTCATGGACGTTCGACCTGATCCTGAATCGTCGACCATCGACCATCGACCATCGACCCTCGAAGAGTGCACATGGAGCTAAACGCTCGCATCCCCGCCGGCCCCCTCGCTGAAAAATGGGATCGGCGGAAGTTCGAGATGAAGCTGGTGAATCCCGCCAACAAGCGGCGGTACACCATCATCGTGGTCGGTTCCGGTCTTGCCGGGGGCTCGGCCGCGGCCACGCTTGGCGAGCTGGGCTACAAGGTTCAGTGCTTCTGCTTCCAGGACAGCCCCCGTCGTGCGCACTCCATCGCCGCCCAGGGTGGCATCAACGCGGCCAAGAACTACCAGAACGATGGTGATTCGATTTGGCGCCTCTTCTACGACACGGTTAAGGGCGGCGATTTCCGGGCCCGAGAGGCCAACGTGTACCGCCTCGCCCAGATCAGTGTCAACATCATCGACCAGTGTGTGTCGCAGGGCGTTCCGTTTGCGCGGGAATACGGCGGCCTGCTCGCCAACCGGTCGTTCGGTGGCGCTCAGGTGTCCAGGACATTCTACGCCCGGGGCCAGACCGGGCAGCAGCTGTTGCTGGGTTGTTATCAGGCGCTGGAGCGACAGGTGGCCGCGGGAACCGTCACCATGTTCGCGCGTCACGAAATGCTCGACCTGGTGACGGTGGATGGCGTGGCACGAGGCATCGTTACCCGCGACCTGTTGAACGGAGCAGTCGAGACCTGGCTGGCCGATGCGGTGGTGCTGGCAACCGGGGGATACGGGAACGTCTTCTATCTCTCGACCAACGCCAAAGGCTGTAACGTCACCTCCACTTACCGGGCCTACAAACGGGGCGCGGCCTTCGGGAATCCCTGCTTTACCCAGATCCATCCGACCTGCATCCCCGTCGCCGGTGACCACCAGTCCAAGCTGACCCTCATGAGCGAGTCGCTCCGGAACGACGGCCGAGTCTGGGTTCCGAAACGGAAAGGGGACTACAGGGCGCCGGGTGACATCGCAGAGGGCGAGCGCGACTACTACCTCGAGCGGAAATATCCGAGTTACGGCAATCTCTCTCCGCGAGACATCGCCTCCCGCGCCGCCAAGGAAGTATGCGACGAGGGGCGTGGCGTCGGTCCTGGCGGTCGAGGGGTGTACCTGGACTTCGCCGATGCCATCCGTCGCCTCGGTGAAGACAAGATCCGCGAGCGCTACGGGAACCTGTTCCAGATGTATCAACGGATCACCGACGAAAATCCGTATCGTCTGCCGATGCGGATCTACCCCGCCGTCCATTACACCATGGGTGGCCTGTGGGTGGATTACGACCTGATGAGCAACATCCCCGGCCTGTTCGTAATCGGTGAAGCCAATTTCTCCGATCATGGCGCCAACCGTCTCGGCGCCAGTGCGCTGATGCAGGGCCTGGCCGATGGATACTTCATCCTGCCATACACCATAGGGGACTACCTCGCGACCTCGAAATTGGAGAAGGTGGAGGCGGATCATGATGCCGTCCGCGCAGTGGAGGCGGAGGTGGCAGGGCGAACCAAGCGTCTGATCGCGATCCGCGGCAAGCGAACCGTCGATTCGTTTCACCGGGAGCTGGGCAAGATCATGTGGGAACACTGCGGTATGGCCCGGAGTGCCGAGGGATTGCAGGCCGCGCTCAAGGCGATTCCTGCCTTGCGCCGGGAGTTCTGGGAAAACGTGAGTGTGCCCGGCGGGGGAGAGGAGCTCAACCAGGCTCTCGAGAAGGCCGGTCGCGTAGCCGATTTTCTGGAATTCGCCGAGGTGATGTGCGTGGACGCGCTGCACCGCGAGGAGTCTTGCGGCGGCCATTTCCGGGTGGAATACCAGACGCACGATGGAGAAGCCCGCCGCGACGACAGCCGGTTCTGCTATGCGGCAGCCTGGGAATACCAGGGCACGGAGAAGCCGCCGCTGCTGCACAAGGAACTGCTCGAGTTCGAGAACGTGCACCTGACGACACGAAGCTATAAGTAGATCCATGAACCTCACCCTCCACGTCTGGCGACAACCCTCCTCGACCGCGGCCGGGAAGATGGTGACTTACCAGGCCACGGCCATCAGTCCCGACATGTCGTTCCTGGAAATGCTCGACGTGGTGAATGAGGGCCTGATCGAGCGAGGCGAGCTGCCGATCGCTTTCGATCATGACTGCCGCGAGGGGATTTGCGGCTCCTGCGGCATGATGATCAATGGAGTGGCACACGGACCGTCGCGCGGAACGGCCACCTGCCAGCTGCACATGCGCAGCTTCAGGGACGGGGACACGATCTATATCGAACCCTGGCGCGCCCGGGCCTTCCCCGTGCTCAAGGACCTGGTAGTGGACCGGCGTGCTTTCGACCGCATCATAGCCGCCGGTGGGTTCATCGGGGTTTCTACCGGGAGCGCTCCCGACGCCAATGCGTTACCCATCGCCAAGGGCGATGCGGATGCCGCGATGGACGCCGCCCAGTGCATCGGCTGCGGTGCCTGCGTCGCAGCGTGCCCCAATGCTTCGGCTATGCTGTTCACTGCCGCCAAGGCGGGTCATCTCGCGATGCTGCCCCAGGGCCAGCCCGAGCGGTCCAGGCGGGCACTCTCCATGGTCGAGCAGATGGACGTGGAGGGATTCGGCGGGTGTACCTGGCACGGTGAATGTCAGGAGGCCTGTCCCAAGGAAATCCGTATCGATTGGATTACCAGGCTGTACTACGACTACATAGTGGCCAACGCCACTGCCCGGGACGAGGTCGCGGCTGAGGCGGCCATTTGATCCGACCGGTCGCCACCAGTGTAGTGTTGGCGCTGGTTCTCACTCAACGGGTCGAGGCCCAGTCCCCCGTCACGGCTCACCTGGCAGCCCAACTCATTCCGCTCTACACATCCGTAGATCCGATTCCTGGTGGCAGCACACTCGATGAGTTTCGAATAGTGCAGCCGGTGGTGATGCTGCACGCTAGTGCCCTCAACGATCATCTCCGCTTCTCGGGAACCCTCAATCTGGAAGGGAAGACTATTCCCGATGGGGAGCTGGCCCCCGGAGTCTGGGGCGAAGGCTTCAACGATCGGCGCCACCCGCACACCTACGCGCATGAGTTGATGATCTCCGGGGTGGACGTGCTGGGGACTCTGGATGGTTCCGCTCGACTGTCGCTGAGCGCGGGGAAGGGGTTCGTCCCATTCGGCACTGACGATCCGATGAGTCGCCCCCCCGTGAGGTACCCGGTCAATCACCATCTCGCCCAGATTCTGGAGCGCGCGGTAGCGATTGCAGGCTTCAGGGTTGGCCCCGTAATCGCCGAAGGATCATTGTTCGATGGGGACGAGCCAGAGCGTCCCGACCAGTGGCCGCTCATCAAGACCGGCGACGAATGGCGCTTCGGTGATTCCTGGGCGCTGCGGCTCACTGTGATTCCCGTCCAGCATCTCGAGGTACAGGGATCCCGGGCCAAGGTCCATTCTCCCGAGCACCGGCCTGGCGCCGGTACCGATGCCTGGAAGTGGGATGTCTCTGCCCGCTACGAAGGTCCGGTCGGTAGCTCCAAGGTGTATGGACTGGCGGAGTGGGCCCGGACCGAGGAGGCCGACGGCTTCTTTGTTTTCAGGAGCCTCCTTACCGAAGGTGCATGGACGGTAGGTCGCCATCGTCCTTACTTCAGGCTGGAACGCACCGAACGTCCAGAGGATATGCGGACCATCGATCCGTTCCGCTCGGTCAGGCCTCACCTGGAAAATTCGATTCTTGGAACCACGCGCTGGACGCTTCTGACCCTCGGTTACGGCTACGGCTTTTCCATGGCCCAAGGGCGGCTCGACCTGGAGCCTTTCGCAGAGGGCACGTTCGGCAACGTGAAGAACCTGAATGGCGGACTGTTCGACATTGAGACTTTCTACGGCAAGGAATCGGTTCGATCGCTGAGTGTTGGGCTGCGTGCGTCGTGGCAATTGCGCGGCCACCGGATGGGGCGCTACGGCGCTCTGCTTGACGATGCGCCGAGCATGATGCACGAACACCAGCATGACATGTAGTGAAACCCTGCGGAGGCACTGGATGATTCGACGTTCAGGTGGGGCTCTCTGTCTTCTTGTTGCTGTCGCGTGCGGCTCCGACTCTACCAGCAGCTCCGGGGCCATCACCGTGGAGGCCGGGGCGAATCAGACCGCGCCGGTCGGGACCGCGCTGCAGGCCTACTCGGTGAAGGTTACCAACGGGAGCGGTCCGGTAAACGGACTCACTGTCTCCTGGCAGGTGGCCTCGGGTGGCGGCAGCGTGACGCCGGCCAGTTCGGTGACCGATGCGCAGGGAATTGCCGAGGCGGTTGCGACCCTCGGCACCCAGCTCGGCTCTCAGACGGTTCGCGCTTCGGCGTCGGGATATGGCGCGGTGGTCTTCACGGCGACAGGTGAGGCGGGGCCGGCGACCCTGTTCGTGAAGTCGGGCGGGGATGGTCAGGTGGGGAAAGTCAGCCAGCCACTCCCGCAGAACCTCCAGATCAAGGTCACCGACCAGTACAACAACCCTGTGTCGGGTCAAAGCGTGACTTGGGCGCTCACCTCGGGTGGCGGCAGCATCTCCGCGGCCAACAACACCACCGGGTTAGACGGCACTGCTTCCGTAGTCCACGCCATGGGCGCTGCCGTGGGCACCACGACGGTCACCGCGACAGCAACCGGGCTCGGCACCGTCACCTTCGACTCGAAGGCGATCGTACCGCTCACTTTCTCGGTCTTGGCTGGCGGAAACAATGTCCCCGACCGCACTACTTCGGATCTCTGGGTCAAGGATGGGTTCGGCTACACGGGTACCTGGGGCGGTAACGGTA
>DATIOP010000512.1:0-1736 GCA_035472975.1 Gemmatimonadales bacterium | reverse complement strand
CTCCGGCCCGCGACCCTTGCCTCGCAGCATCATCGCCGGTGCGGCGGTGAGGTAGGAATGCCGTCCCAGGCGTTCCGGGTCGGCTGCGCTGTCGAGGAAAAGCAGGTGGGGCTGACCGAGCAGCCGGGCGCAGGTTGCGACCGGATCGGGGCAGGGAATCAGCTCCTCGACCAGTGGCAGGGTCAATTGTCGCCCCGCTTCCCGGTGCCAGACTTGTTCTCGCCTTGTCCGCCCCTCCCGGTCTCCCGCCCTCCCGCCCTCCCGCCCCTCTTGGAAATCTTCACATGCTCCCGCTTGGGCTCATCGGGCGGCGTGAGATAACCCCACTCGAGCTGTCCCTCCTGCCTGTATGTCTTCCCCAGCGTGATGGCGAGCCTCGCCTTCATCAGCTCCTTGCCGAGGTAGAACGCGTGACTGGCATCCTCGACGCCGAGTTGATCGAAGATCTCCTGGATATCGGTACCACGGATGAACCTCTCGTCGTTGAAGACCGTGATGGTCTCCCGGTCGGCGAAGATGCGGAAGTTGGGGTCGGTCACCTGCGACTGCAGCTGGCGCAGCTCGGCTTCATCGTAGGTGAGGATCTTCGGATCCTTCACCGTCAGGAGCCTGTCATCCACACCTTTAGGAAGAGTCTTCCGGGTGACCGCGTGGTACATGAGCCGCCGGGCCACGTCGATCTCTCGCACCGTTCCCCGGGCCCACGGTATTACCTCGGTGGTGAGAATCGCCTTGACACCTACCTCCTGGCAGATCGCGATCAGGACTGCGTTCACCCCCGTCGTATCCGCGCTGGTAAGCTCGGTCAGATTGCCGATCCCCATCATCTGCGGGACTTCGGGATACCGGCGGTGGATCTCGGCGTAGCGCTCGAGCGAAGCCATGAAGCTGAACCCGATCGGTTCGATGACCGGATCGATGAGAAAGGAGACACCCGCCTTGGCCAGCGCGTTGAGTGTCGGCTCGAGGGTCTCCAGTCCGGCCCCGAAATCGGGAATCGCGACGACCTTGGCGCCGGTTCCACGCAGGTCGTTCACTACTTCTTCCCGGTTGGATCCGTTGACACTCAGCACCAGCTCGGCGCCGGCGCCCACCGCCCTCCGAATTTCGTCGGCGTCGAAGGAATCGATGCTTACTCGCCGGCCCCCGGATCTGAGATCCCGCACTACCTGTTCAAGAGAGGGGAATGCAAGTCCCGGAGTACAGCCGATGTCGATGACGTCCGCCCCTGAGCGGTGGTAGTAATCGGCTTCCTTGAATAGAGCCTCACGGCTCAGGCGCGGGGCGTTGTTGATCTCTGCCAGGATTTCGATGTCGTAGCTGCCGTATTCCACCGCGAGCGCGGCCCGGCCGAAGTACTGGGGAATTTCGCGCAGGTCTTTGGGTCCCTTCTCTACGTCCACTCCAACCTTAGCGCTGATCAGTGTGGTGTCGCCCTCACAGAGCCCCGGAATCAGGACGAGCTCGGTGCCCTCCGGCACGGAGAGGAATCGCGCGATCCATGCTGTGGTCATGAGCGCGGCGACGGTGATCCGGAGGACAGCCACCTGCCAGGCGAACTCGGGCTGCATCTCCTCCAGCACCCGCCGGAGGGCTGGCTCGGCGAGCTTGCCGGTGACGCGACGTCCACCAGCGTGCCGGTGGCGTTCGTCGCGATCGTGCAGGCCACCAGCCTGGTGCGCGGCGTCAGGAGGGGCTCGAGATCCTCCGGATGCAGCCGGGCGCCATCGTCGCCG
>DATIOP010000511.1:0-4114 GCA_035472975.1 Gemmatimonadales bacterium | reverse complement strand
GGCACGGACGAGGGCGACCAGGTGTGGCGCGTTTACGGCCCGCCAGCGGGCTTGCGCGGCGTCAATCAGCTTGTAGGCCATGGCAATCCCGGCCGCCCGTGAACCGGGGCCTTTGGTGACCTTGGTCCGTAAACGCACGGTGGCGAAAGTGCTTTCGATCGGATTTGTGGTTCTCAGGTGGATCCAGTGCTCGGCCGGGTATTTGTAGAACTCCAGGAGCACGTCAGCGTGGTCGACGATCTTGGCAACCGCTTTGGGGTACTTGGCGCCGTAGTCGATCTCGAAGGCCTTGATCGCGACTTGCGCATGGTCGACGTCCTCGGCGTTGTAGATCTCCTTGATCGCCGCCGATGCAGCTGGGTGCGCTGACTTCGGAAGTGCAGCAAGCACATTGGCCTGTTTGTGAAACCAGCACCGCTGCTCACGCGTGGCGGGGAACACCTCGCGGACTGCCTTCCAGAAGCCCAGCGCGCCGTCACCGACAGCGAGCACCGGCGCGGTCATCCCGCGCCGGCGGCAGCCCCGCAGCAGATCGGCCCATGATTCGGTCGATTCCCGGTACCCGTCGGTCAGTGCGACGAGCTCCTTGCGGCCATCGGAGCGGACGCCGATCATCACCAACAAGCAGAGCTTCTCCTGCTCGAGGCGGACCTTGAGGTGGATGCCGTCGACCCACAGGTAGACGTAGTCGGTGTTCGAGAGGTCACGGTCTTGGAATGTCTTGGCCTCATCCTGCCACTGGCTGGTGAGCCGGGTGATCGTCGTGGCTGAGAGCCCCGCACCCGAGCCCAGGAACTGCTCCAAAGCCGGACCGAAGTCACTGGTCGACAGACCGTGCAAGTAGAGCAGCGGCAGCACTTCGGTCATCTGCGGTGACTTGCGTGACCACGCCGGAAGAATCGCCGAGGAAAACCGTTGCCGCTCTGCGGTATCGGCGTCGATGCGCTTGTCGTTGACGCGTGGCGCCGTCACTGTGACCGCCCCCGCCGCGGTCAGCACGTCACGCTCGCGGTGGTAGCCGTTGCGGATCACCAGACGCCGGCCGTTGTCGTCGACCTCACCGACATGGGCGTCGATGTAGGCGGCCACTTCGGCCTGCAACGCCGCCGCGAGCATCTGTCGGGCGCCGTCGCGGACGATCTCGTCGAGCAACGACCGACCGACTCCGTCGTTCTTCTCGTTGGAGCATTCCGTGTCGTGAACTACCGTGAGCATGGGCGTACCTTCCCAGCCAGCGCGCCAACGCCGGTCTTGATCAGAGAACCTTGGACTTCAGATCATCCTCGGGAAGGTGCGCCCATCTACGTCGCCTCGCCGAGGCTCATGTCGGGTAGGACCGCCGCATTGCTGCGGCGGTCCCCCCTCAGAACCGTACGTGCCAGTCATCCCGGCATACGGCTCAAGCAAGCCCCGAGGACGTTGCGAGAACTGCGGCATCCGTTGGGCTCCTGCGCATCCGAGCCCGGAGGCTGCGATGGCAGGAAGCGTGTACCAGGTGAGTTTCGTCCGACCGGGCCGCCCTTCCGTAGTGGGTGAGATAGTCAGCGGCGAGAGCTCGTTTGACAACTCCCAACCACCATCGTTCCCATCCGGAGGGCGACTGCGGGGGTTGATCGGCGGTCAACACATGGTCGCCGCACAGCGGGCAGCGGCCGTCCTGCTTGGCGAGCAGGCGCAGGTTGTAGCTGTCCAGTGCGGGTTTGACCTTGCGTCGCCGTTCGACCCAGTAGCGGGTCAGGTCCGGGTCGTCGGGAGACGCCCGGCCCGTGACCAGCGTGTGTCGGACGATGGGAGTCCAGGCGAATTTGACCAGACACGCGATGTTTTCGCGACGATCACCCAGCGAGCGGTCGGGGTCGCCGAACACCCACTGATCGTTCCTGAACTTGTTGAACCGGCCCCAGTAGCGGCGGGCGATCCACTTTTTCGGCTTCTTCGGATGCGTTCGGCGTGCCCACCCAGCGGTGAGCTGCCACATATAGTGGTCCAGCGAGCTGAAAACCTTGCTGGACACCGCACCTCGATAGTAGGCGGACCACCCCCGGATAATTGGGTTCATCCGGGCGATCACCGCCCTGGCGTTGGAGCCGCGCAACCTGCGCATCTCCTCGGCCAACCGTTTGCGGATACGCTCGACCGCCTCCGGGCTCGGCTTGATCAACAACTTGCCTGGCCGTCTACCGTGACGGTAGCGGCGGACGTTGAATCCGAGGAAGTCGAAGCCCTCTTCGAGGTGGACGATGTTCGTCTTGACCTCGTTGAAGACCAGCCCCCTCGGAGCCAGCCACCGGGCAAGCTGCGCCTTGACGTGTTCAGCCTGCTCCCGGGAATGGCAGCAGGCGACCATATCGTCGGCGTATCTCACCAGAACCGGGGTGCCCGCTATCGCCGCACCGGCGTAAACACCGGTCGAACTGCGGTAACGCACTCCCGCGGCCTCCTCCAGACCATGCAGCGCCACGTTCATCAACAGCGGACTGATCACACCGCCTTGGGGAGAACCCTCCTCAGTCGGTGCAAACCCGCCGTTCTCAATCACCCCGGCCTTGAGCCACTTCCGGACCATTTCCCTGGCGGGGAACGATCCGAGCTTGTCGAGTAACCGAGGATGGTCGATTCTGTCGAACGCAGCCGACAAATCGGCATCCAGAATCCACACCCGTTGGGCTCGTGGCCCTTTGAGCGTGAGGAATAATGACTGGATCGCATCGGCACAGCCGCGGCCCGGACGAAACCCGTAGGAACGGGCCTCGAACCGAGCCTCCCACTCGGGCTCCAACGCGTTGCGGACCCGCCCTTGATGACAGCGATCCATCACCACGGGGATACCGAGCGGACGCGGATTTCCGTTGGCCTTCGGAATGTACACACGCCGAACCGGCAAGGGCTCCCACGACGACCGCGAATCATGCACCCGCACCGCCATGTTCGCTCTCGCCTCGGGCGACAGGGCAACCTCCCCATCGATCCCGGCCGTTCGACGCCCAGCATTGCGCTGAGTCACCTGTCGCACACTGACCAACGTGTTCGACCAGGAACCCAGCATCAGTTTCTGCAGCGACCGGACCGCGGTCCAGTCCTGCTCCCGCGTCGCCTTGAAGATCCTGCGCCGCAACCTCGCTACGTTCTCCTCATGGACGCGCCAATCCACGACGCTCCAATCGAAAACGCCCTCCGGTCCGTTCACCTCAACGGTGTCCAACTTGCCCTTCCGGTTCGCAAGGCCCTCGGCCTCGGCATTTCAAAGGCTCACCTGCCCACGTCAGCGCCCCTTCGAGCCCAGCGACCACCGCTGGTATCCGACCGGTTCCCCATGATCGCCGCCCAGGAGGAGCGGCGGAATCACGACCACAAGTCCCGTCGCCTTTCGACCATCGGCATTCGCTTCTTGAGCATCCTGTTCCCGCCGAGGGATTCCGCCCCTCTCACGATCGGCCTACCGGCCCGAAGGCCGGACCCGACGGGGTTTCCACGTTCCACGCACACGAGATACGACCGGGGAGGGCGCCCTCTATACCCCGAGACCAGCGGTGTTCGCACGACCGGCCTGTGGCCTCCGGTCGCCGCTTGCCGCCACTGCCAGCGGCCAGGTCCTATCACCCGGGTTCTCGACCCGCCTTCCCGGGCTTCAAATAACGAGGCGTCATCAAGGGTTCATTCGCATTCGCCCGTCCGGTCTTCCCCTCGCCCGGTTGCTCCCCCGGACGGAACGGGGGCCCTTGGGCTTCATCCCTGAGCTTCGCACCCCCACGGGCAGGACCCGTCGGCGCACGTCAGGGCGGGGATCGGTCACGAACACCAACCGAGAACTACGTGACCGGCATCGCCGACCTCCAATCCACGAGCTCACTCACATGCGCGACATCGCGTCGCACCCACAGGTATCGATCATTGCTCCGCCGGCGGCATACGCCGGATCAGATCATCCGCAAGCTCGCCGAGGGCAACAAACTCCTTGCGTCGGGGCAGGAACTGGCCGAGGTGTGCCGGCATCTGGAGATCGCTGAATCGACGTGGCATCGCTGGCTTGCCCAGTACGGCGGCATGAAAGCCAACGAGGCCAAGCGGCTCAAAGAACTCGAGGCCGAGAACGCCCGGTTGACGAAGTTGGTCG
>DATIOP010000510.1:0-4675 GCA_035472975.1 Gemmatimonadales bacterium | reverse complement strand
GGCCCTCGCGTTCCAGCGCGCCGAGCAGGCGCAGCGTCGTGCTCTTGGTCAGGCGGAGGGACCGCGAGAGATCGGCGAGCCCCCATTCAGGTGTTTGATCGGTGAACGCCCCGAGGACCGCAAGCGCCCGCCTCACGGCCTGGGTTCCACCCAAGGGCCGGCGTGATTTTGTGGCACGCTGTTTCACAATGTGGGCTAATGTTGCGTGTGATGAGAATCACGTCAAGAGGCTAATTTTCAGGCCCCACAATGTGAAACGAGTGATGCAGCGGAAGAAACGGGCGACCCGCGGAGCACACGAATTACGCGGATGCACAGCGAAAAAGGAGCTTGAGGCTTACGGCTTATGGCTGGCAGCTAACGGCTAACGGCTAACGGCTGACGGCTGACGGCTAACGGCCAACGGCTAGGCAGGCGTCACCTGCCCCAGTACCCGGTGCCCGCTCGCCCCGGTTGCCGCGGGGAGATTGCCCGGCTGGCCATGGATCGCGAGGTAACCGAGGAGCGCGAACGCCACGGCTTCCTTCGCGTCTCCGTCGAAAAACACCTCGTGAAACCGGCGCAGCCTGCATCCCCTTCCTTCGAGGCTGCCCTCCAGCCGCTCCATCAGCACCGGGTGATGCACTCCACCGCCGGAGACCAGCACCTCAGGCGTGCCCGGCACCCAGCGAGCGAACGCATCCACGATGGATCGCACCGTCAGCTCGACCGCGGTCGCCACCCCGTCCGCACCGGGAGCCTCGCGCGCGATCCGTTCGACGAGTGATATATCGAAACGCTCGCGCCCGGTGCTCTTGGGCGGTGGTGCGGCGAAATAGTCATCGCGCAGCAACTGGTCCAGCAATCGCTCGTGTACCGTACCGTGCCGGGCCATCCGCCCGTCCTCATCGAATCGGCTGCCCGGGTTCGCCTTCCGCGCCAGTCCATCCACCAGGGCCATCCCCGGCCCGGTATCGAATGCGAACGCGCCTTCTTCCACGGCACGGCGAGGGACGTAGGTGAGATTCGCCATGCCACCGATGTTGAGCAGGACCCGTGGATGTTCCGGATCGCCGAACAGCAGAAGGTCGGCGATCGGAACGAGTGGGGCCCCCTGGCCACCTGCGGCCACGTCGCGCGAGCGGAAATTGCTCACCACCCGGACGCCGAACCGTTCCGCCAGCACCGCGGGTTCGCCCAGCTGCCAGGAGACCAGCGGCGGCTCATGCCAGATGGTCTGGCCGTGCATCGCGATGAACCCGAGGTCGGAGGCCCGCACCCTGGATTCGGCGAGCAGCGTTTCTACCGCCTCGGCGCTCCAGAGACTCAGCTGGGTGTGAAGCTTCGCAAGGTCCGGGGCTCGGGCCCCGTTGATTCCCTGGAGAATCGCGTTCTGCTCGGGGGAGGCGAAGGGCCGGGTGACGAAGTGGAGCAGGTCGCAGTGGGTCGGCCCGCGGAAGCGGACCAGTGCAGCGTCAATGCCGTCGAGCGAGGTGCCCGACATGAGACCAACGGCCAGCGTCGCGTGCTCGCTCACTCGGCGCCGATGTTCGGCGGATCGCCCAGCAAGTCGCGCAGGCGCCCCATATGACCAGCAATCAGCCGCTCCGCCTCCGCCCGCCCTACGCCGAGCTTCACCATGACCATGGCGGTCTTGACGCCGCCTTCCGCCGCTTGGAGCGCGGCGCGGGCGGCGGCACGGTCACTCCCCGTCGATTCCATCACGATGCGTTCGGAGCGGTCGGTGAGCTTGTCGTTCCACGCCTTGAGGTCCACCATCAGGTTGCCGTAGGTTTTCCCCAGGCGGACCATGGCCCCCGTCGTGATGGTATTGAGCGCGAGCTTGGTGGCGGTCCCTGCCTTCATCCTGGTGGAGCCGGTAACCACCTCGGGACCGACCAGGATGGTCAGGCAGATATCACAAGTCTCTTTGAGCAGAGCCGGCGGGTCACTGCAGGAAAGAAAGATCGTGCGGGCGCCGAGTGCCTGAGCCCGCCCCAGCGCCGCTCGGACAAAGGGCGTCGTGCCGCTGGCCGCGATCCCCAGCACCACGTCGTTGGGGCCCACTCGCTGGGTGTCCATCTCGCCGATGCCAGCGTTGACATCGTCCTCGGCACCTTCGACCGATCGCACCAGTGCCCGGTATCCGCCCGCGATGATACCCACCACCATCTCGGGATCGGTGCCAAACGTGGGAGGGCACTCGGCTGCGTCCAGCACGCCGAGTCTCCCGCTGGTTCCGGCGCCGACGTAGAGCAGCCGGCCACCCTTCCGGAATGCGGCCTCCACTATCTCGATGCTGGCGGCCAGCTCCTCGCGGGCTCGGGCGACGGCGGCGGGGACGGTCGCATCCTCCGCCGCGATCAGGTCTACGATCTCGAGCGGGGAGGCCCGGTCGATCCCGGTGGTGCGGGGGTTGCGGCGCTCGGTAAGCCGGGGATCGATGAGGAATCCACCCGTGGAAGTGAACAAGGCATGACGCGGGGAGCGGAGCTAAATTTGGGCGACCCAGTTCCCCTCGGCAACCGACTCTCCCTTTCCTTCGAGGCATCCGTGCACCTGCGCCTGCTTCCTCTGGTCCTCGCCTCCGCTGTCCTGGCCGGCTGCGGCTCGTCTACGCCCTCAGCTGCTCCCGCACCCGCGGGGGCGAGTTCCGGGATCAACCCGACCTGGCGGTTGGCCGGGAAGGCGCGCGTGGCCGAAGGGAACCAGGCGATGGTCGTGTCGGGCAGCCCGATCGCGAGCGAGGTGGGGCGCGACATCCTCCGAGCCGGAGGGAACGCGGTGGATGCGGCGGTGGCGGTGGGCTTCGCGCTCGCGGTGGTGCATCCCGAGGCGGGCAACCTGGGCGGCGGTGGCTTCATGGTCCTTCGGATGACGGATGGCACGACCGCGGCGCTCGACTATCGCGAAGCAGCGCACGGCCGCGCGTCCCACGACAAGTATCTCGATCGGGCTGGCGATCCCACAGCCCTCTCGGACAAGGGGGCTCTCGCCGCCGGAGTCCCCGGGTCGGTGGCGGGACTGGTGGAGGCGCATCACAAGTTCGGCAAGCTTCCGTTCGCGACCGTGATCGAGCCCGCGATCAAGCTCGCGAGCGAGGGCTTCGTCGTGGATGAGCACCGCAGCAACTCGATCGACAACTATCGCGCCTGGCTTTACACCTTCGCCGCCTCGCGCCGCTACTTCCTGCCCGACAGCGGTCGTGCCCCTGCCCCGGGTTCGACCCTGGTGCAGGCCGATCTGGGCAAGACCCTCACCGCGATCCGGGATCGCGGGGCTGATGGTTTCTACCAGGGTTGGGTCGCCGATTCGATCGTAGCGGAGATGGATCGCAGCGGTGGACTCATCAGCCTGGCCGACCTGGCCGCGTACCGCGCCATCTGGCGGGATCCGATCAAGATCGAGTACCGCGGGTACACCATCTACTCGATGCCGCCTGCGTCATCGGGCGGCGTCACGCTGGCGCTGATTCTCAACATCATGGAAGGATACGGAGCCCTGCCCCCCTTCGGCTCCGCGGCGCTCTTGCACCGCGAAGCGGAAGCGATGCGCCGGGCCTTCACCGAGCGCACCATCTACCTCGGCGATCCCGGCTTCGTGAAGATGCCGCTCGATCGCCTCTTGTCGAAGGAGTATGCGGCGACGCTGCGGCAACAGATTGATCCGCATCACGCGACCCCGACCCCGCCCTTCGATCCCAGCCTCCGCGACGGAACCTCCACCACGCACTATTCGGTGGTTGACTCGCTGGGGAACGCCGTGAGCTGTACCACGACGCTCAACGACAGCTATGGCAGTGCGATGGCGGTTTCCGGCGCCGGGTTCCTGCTCAACGACGAAATGGACGACTTCACGACGGCTCCCGGTAAGCCGAACGGCTACGGCCTCATTCAAGGCGAGGCGAACTCTATCGCACCAGGTAAACGGATGCTGTCGGCCATGACGCCGAGTGTGGTGCTCGACTCCGCCGGGAAACTGTTCATGGTGGTGGGAACTCCGGGCGGTCCCACGATCATCACCCAGGTGTACCACGTGATCTCCAACGTCATCGATCACCACATGGCGCTGGGCGACGCGGTTGCCGCACCACGCATGCATCACCAGGCGTTGCCGGATTCGATTCGTCTCGAGCGGGGTGGATTCCAGCCCGCGGCGATCGCCGAGCTGGAGCGGCTGGGCCATGGCATCCAGTACCGCGGCGGCTGGGGCGATGTCGAGGCGATCATTCGGATGCCGAGCGGCTGGGAGGGTGTGAGCGATCCGAGGGGGGGAGGGGGAGGGTCGGGGTACTAGCGACTAGCTGTTAGCGATTAGCGGTTAGCTGCTGGCGGTTGTTGTTAGCGGTTCGCGGCTGGAAAAAACCCTCCCGGGCTATTCCCCGAGAGGGTTTTGATCTAACAGCTAACAGCTAACAGCTAACGGCTGACCGCTGACGGCTGACGGCTATTTCTGCACCGTCACTTCGCTCGAAAGGGTTATCACGATCGCGGCACCCGGCGTCACGACCACGTCCCGGTCGGCGGTCTGGACCGCCACGGCCGTGCCCGCCGCTCCGCCAACGATACCGCCGATGATCGCGCCGGTCTTTCCTCCGATGATCTTGCCACCGATGGCTCCGGCGGCGGCACCGCCGCCGACCCGGGCTGCACCGCCTGCGGTTACTCCCTGGCCTTGCAGCGTATGCTCGACCGAA
>DATIOP010000509.1:0-6892 GCA_035472975.1 Gemmatimonadales bacterium | reverse complement strand
GTCGGTCGAGCCGTTGTCGGCCACGATCACCTCCCATCCGCCCGGCCAGCTCTGGCCGGTGAGCGCCGCGAGCTGCACCGCAGCCGTTTCTCGCCCCGGTCGTCCGTCTCCACCACGTAGAGGCTCCCCGCATCCGATTGGGTGATCCGGCGGGCCTGGTTCAGGATCAGGTCCAGCAGCTTGTTGTAGTCCTTCTCCGTCGTGAGTTGGATCCCGATATCGGTGAGCTCGGTGATCTCGCTGGTCCTGGCCGCCGTCTCCGCCTTGGCCCGAAGTGTGTCCTGGCGAGCCGCGGCCACAAGCAGCGCGCTTCGAAGCCCGACCAGCAGTTGCCGCCCTCCGATCGGTCCCCGGACGAACCCCGCGAGTGCTTCGGCCGGCAAGTCGTGAGGCACGTCCTCTTCGCCGTTTGCTCCGAGGGCCAGGACCGCGACTCCCGCATCGCTCAGGGCCAGCAGGGCGTCGGGCGTGAAATGAGAGCGCGCCACGGCATCGAGCAGGAGAACAGTCGGGCGGTGATCGGCAGCCACCTCGGACGCCGAACTCACCTGGCGCACCTCGACTCCTTCCTGAGCCAGCGGAAGGCTGATGGTTTCGGGCGTCCAGGACGGGAGGTGAAGCAGCAGAAACTTCATTTCTTGGCCGCGGCGCTGTCCGACTGGGCCACGATCGAATCGTGATCCAGCGGCTTGACGCCGCTGATGACCTTCAAGGGGCGCCGGCTCAACTGGTCCATGAGGTACTCCATCTTGATGCTCACCACCCGGATGTTCTCGGCGGTCTGCCGGATCCGCTCTCGATTGTCGACCGCGACCAGTGTCGCGGCGTGGGCCAGAGTATCCAGGTTATTCATCAGTTGCCGGGCCTCGACCAGAGTCGTCGTGAGCGAGTCGTGCAGGCTGCCGAGCCGCCCGCGGGTCTCGCCCATGAGGCTGTCGGCCGTGGCGAGGACCGGGCTCAACTGATTGAGCACGACCCGGGCATCGGCGAGCGTCTGGCGCACCTCGGGCGCCGTGCGTTGCATCTCGGTTTCCACGCTGCTCGCGGTGTGATCGAGTGTGGCGAGGAGCTTCCGGGTGTCGCGCAGGATGTCGGAGACCTGGGTCTTCAGCGAATCGGCGACTTCCTTGAGCGTTTGCACCGCGGTCTGCGGAACCTTCGCGCGGATCGTGTCGCCCGGCTCCAGCTGGCCAAAGCGGGCATTGGGTGGGACAATCAGCGAGATCTCGACCCCGCCGGCCAGGATGGCGCTCTGGATCAGCTCAGCGCGGGTGGCTCGGGGGAGGACGATCGGAGCGCCGTTCTGGTAGCGTTCGCGGAGCCGAAGTGCCACGACGAATTCCGGCGGACCCATCACGCTGTCCACCTTGGGAGAGATTCCGGCCACCTCACCGATCTGGAGTCCCTGCAACAGGACCCGGGTGTCTGGCTTAAGGTCGAGCACGGAAGGGCTCAGCATGTACACGATGATCCGCCGCTCGTTCCAGCCCCGGGTAATGACGAAAGCAGTCGCGAGCACGAGTCCCGCGGCCAGGACCAGAAGCCCGACCAGAGCGTCGCTCCCCCGTTGGCTCAGCTTCATGCTTTCACTACCTCAGCCTGTCCCTTGCTGACCCGAACCAACCGATCCACTCGGCTTCGCAGCAGGGTGGGAAGTTCCTGGCCGGTGATGAACAGGGTCCGCCGGCTGCCTTCTTCGGTCTCACCTCCACGCGCCACCTCGAGCAGCTCCGCGGCTACGCGGTCGGGAAGGCCATCAAATGGCTGCTCCAGGATCACCAGCTCGGGATCGAAAGCGAGGGCCCGAGCCATGGCGGTCCGCCGCCGCTCTTCCTGATCGGCTTGGGCCGGGCGCACGTCGGCTACACGCACGATCCGCAGCTGGGCGAGGATCACGTCCACTCGTCCCTCGATTTCGCGTTCTCGAAAGTCGCTGCCGAAACGGAGCGGCAGCAGGATGTTGTCGCGTAGTGAGAGATTCTGCAGTAAGCAATCTCCGGCGGGAAGGTATCCCACGCGCCTACGGAAGGCGAGTTGCGCTCGGCGATCCAGTGACCTGACTTCGCTCCCCAGCAGGGTCGTATGCCCCGAGGGAGGCAGCTCCAGCCCCATGGCCAGCGCGCCGAGGACGTCCACACCGCTCGATTCATCGCCCAGCACCACGACGGTCTCGTGGGCTTTGACCTCGAGCGCGAACAGGGCCGGCGGCCCCCGCTCCCCGCTGGGCTGCCGGGAAAAGGTATCGCGGCTCAGGCGAAGCAGCGGGACTCCCTCGAAGGAGAGCATCGGTGCCGCGGTCACTGCAGCACCGCCACGAAGATCGCGGAGAGAACGAAGATGAGCACGATGGAGCCCACAGTGCCGCGGATGACGGCCTGGGGGATCTCGGTCGGGCCGCGGCGGACTGAGAGTCCCTGGAAGCTGGGAAGCAGCCCGATAATGGCGCCGAAGGTCAGTCCCTTGAGAATCGTGAGGACGACGTCCTGCGTGGTGAGACTCTCGACCACGATCGAGAGGTAGCGCGAGCCGCTCATGCCGGCCGTGCTGGCTCCGACGAACCCTCCGTAGAGCGCAACCATATCGAACAGCACGATGAGCACCGAGACCGAGATCATGCAGCCCAGGAACCGGGGCAGGACCAGGTAGTGGAACGGGTCGATGCCGAGCCCTTCCAGCGCTCGCACCTCGCCCATCACTGTGTTGGTCGCGAGTTCCGCGGTGATGGCGGTGCCGCTCCGTCCGACTACCGCCAGGGCGGTCAGAATCGGCCCCAGCTCGCGCACGATCACCACGACCATGATTTTGCCGATCAAGTCGGTGGCACCCACCCGCCCCAGCTGGCCGATCGAGCTGGAGATGACGAGAAAGCTCAGGATGCCGCTCAGCAGCACGACGAGCGGCACCGCCTCGAGCGCGGTGAAGCGGAGCTGGTTGAGCAGGATGCGGACGGTTACCAGTCGTCCCGCGCGGGGCAGGGACCAGGCCGAGGTGATCGCCTCAAAAGCAAAACGCGCCAGCGCGCCCACTCGGGCGAGCCAGCGCGTGGTTCCCCTGCCGAGAGCGGCGAGAAACCCTATCACAAGATCAGGCCGGGTTGACCTTCTTCAGCCCTTCCTTCGCCTCCGTGTACTCGGGGAAGACCTGCAGGGCCTTGTTGTAGTACTCGGTCGCCTTGGCCTTGTCGCCGCGGTCCTGATAGAGCAGAGCGCGGCTGTAGTAGGTGAGTGCCTCGGTCGGCACGTTGCGCGCCTTGCTCGCCTTGCTCACGTCGGAGGGAAGCGGCGGCAGCTTGGTCTCCGCCATCAGCTTCTCGGACACCGACTGGATGATTTTGAACAGTTCCTCGCGCTTCTGGAGCTTCGGATCGTTGGTCACCACCTTCACGATTTCACTGGTCTCCACGTTGACGATGCGCGCGTCAACCCGGAACTTGCCATAGAAGTCGATGAAGTTGCCCATGACCATGTATTTCGCGCCGACCAGCTTCCCGATCTTGGCGGCGGTGGCGGCGTCGACCCGGCCTTCCTTGCCCAGGTTCTGCTCATCGAGCAGCCTCTGCGTTTCGCTGCGGTCCACGACGCGCGCGGCGGGGTTCTGTGCCAGCTCGCTGATGAGCATTCCCGCGATGCCCTTTTCCAGGGCATCGAAGTTTTCCTTGTCCTGGCCGTAGGACCCGCCGTTCTCGAACGGCAGGACCGCGATGCCGGGCCGCGTATCCTGCGCGACGCTCACCGCGGGCAGCGCCCACAGGACCAGGGCCAGCGTGAATGCCATCCGCCTCCACATAAGTACGCTCCTCGTCAGAGAGACAGGGTCATACCTTCGCGCGCCGCGTCGATCACCAGGCCGGGCGCGGACTTCTTGCCATCCCGGCGAGCCTGCTCCAGCAGCCGGTCGATCGCAGCGTCGTCGTTCTCCGGTTCGTGGTGAAAGAGCACCAGTCGCCGGCTGCCGCATGCTCTGGCCAGGTCCAGTGCCTGACTCGGTGTCGAGTGCCCCCAGCCGGCCCGCGATTCGATGATCTCGTCAGAATACATCCCGTCGTGGATCAGGGTATCAACCCCATCCAGAAACTTGACCAGCCGGGCGTGCCAGTCGGGGGGCACATCGTACGTCCCGCCCGATCCCAGCTCGTTGTCCGTCACGTACGCGACGCTCGCTCCGCCGGCCATTGGCTTGAGCCGGAAGCCCAGAGTGGTTCCCGGATGCCGCAACCGGAACGCTTCGACCTTGAACCCGTCGATCTCGAAGGCCCCGCTCCCCACTTCGGTAACCGTCAGCTCCGCGGCCAGCGCCTTGAGCGGAACCGGAAAAACCACCGGATCCATCTGCCGGTCGAGAATCCTCTCGAGCGGCACGCCCGCTTGCGGTGCTCCGAAGATCCGGACCGCGCTTCCCTTCGTGTTCAGCGGCTGGAAAAACGGCAGCCCCTGGATGTGATCCCAATGGGTGTGCGAGAGCAGGATGTCCACGCTCATCGCCCCATTCAGCTTCTTCATCAACTCGTGTCCCAGCGGACGAATCCCGCTGCCGGCGTCGAGTACTACCAGTTGTCCCTGCTGTCCCGATACCGCGACGCACGAGGTATTGCCCCCGTAGCGCGCGGTATGCGCACCGGGCGTCGGGATCGAACCTCTTGTGCCCCAGAAAGCGACGGAATATGTCACGCAGAAACAGTCGGCAACGGAGACGCGACCCGCAAGGACTCTGCCAGTCGGCGGAGAGCCGTCACGGCAGAGTCGTGACTATGATCACGCCCGCCCGGCAGCCTGTTCGAGCCCGGCTCGATCGCTGAGAGTTATCTCGCGCCGGGTGACCGTAATCAGCCCGCGTTCGACGAAGTCCCGCATGGTGCGCGAAACGGTCTCACGGCTGGAGCCGATCATCTGGGCGATGACATGGTGGGTGATTTTCTTGGTAATGCGACCCTCGGGTTCTTCGTCGGCCAAACGAAGCAGGACGTCTGCGACGCGTCCGTTTACATCGAGCAGCACCAGGCTTCCGATTTTTTCGTCGGCGCGGCGCAGTCGCCGGGACAGCTCGCGCAGCAGGCCAATGGCGATTTCAGGAGACCGGCGGAGCCTGGCCTGGAAGTCCTCGCGCCGGAGCATGAGGACCGTTGCATCCGTCATGGCGATGACGTGTGCCGAGCGCGGTTGATCGTCAATCAGCGCCATTTCGCCGAAGAAGCTGCCTTCGCCAAGCACGGAAAGAATGACCTCGCGGCCGTCCTCACCGATCAGCACAACTTTCACCTGACCGGTGGCGACCAGGTACAGCGCATCCCCCGGGTCATCCTCGAACAGGATGACGCTGCCTTTTGGGTAGCTCCGCTCCCGCACCAACTCGGCGAAGGCCACGAGCTCAGTTTCGGGCAGACCGGCAAACAGGGGTACCTTCCTTAGAACCTCGAGTGGGGCGGCCGGCACGTCACCTCGCCAAAAGGGGTGGTGGAAGTCTTGGTGAATACGATATTTGCGCCTTTCCCCCCTGTCAAACGAGAATCCGGATTTCGTCCGGATTCCGATGGTAGCGTTATGGCACCATCGGGGCGCCCTCCGGTGGTGATCGAGGGCCCGGTTGCGACAGAGTGGTCTAACCCACTATAATTCAAGGCTTTCCCAAGTCTTGTGAACGCCCCAAGGAGCGGCAAACGTGAAGGCCAATATTCACCCGATGTACCGCAAGGTTACGGTTCAGTGCGCTTGCGGCAACTCGTTCGACACCCGTTCAACGTCGGCGAACGTGCACCTGGAAATCTGCGCCAAGTGCCACCCCTACTTCACCGGTAAGCAGCGCCTGGTCGACACGGCAGGGCGGGTGGACCGTTTCCGCCGCAAGTATCAGGGCGACAAAGCCACCGCGGAAACTTCGCAGGCCTAGCTCATGGAGGCCCGACTCCGCCAGGCACTCGCCCGGGCGGAGGAGGTCGCCAAGACGCTGGCCGACCCCTCAACCGCAAGCGAACCGGCTCGGCTAAAGGCACTCGGTCGCGAGCACGTTGCGCTGGAGCCGATCGTTCGGCTGGCGGAAAAGCTCGAGCGGGTGGAGAGTGAACTGGGACAAGCTCGGGAGATGGCCCTGGAGGCCGATCCCGAGCTTGTTGCGCTTGCGAAGGCCGAGTTGACCCGGCTCACGCCCCAGGTCGAATCGATGCGCGCCGAGTTGCACGAGCTGTTGTTGCCCCGCGACCCGCTCGACGGGCGCGACGCCATCGTGGAAATCCGGGCAGGCACCGGTGGGGAGGAAGCGGCGCTGTTCGCGGCGGAGCTGTTTCGGATGATCCGTCGCTTCGCCGAGCGGAAGCGACTGTCGGTCGAGCCGATTTCCCTCAGTGAAGGATCCGCTGGGGGGCTCAAGGAAGCGATCTTCGCGGTCCGTGGCCCGGATTCCTACGGCCTGTTGCGGCGCGAGGCGGGAGTGCATCGGGTCCAGCGGGTTCCCGCCACCGAGGCGCAGGGTCGCATCCACACGTCGGCAGCAACGGTTGCGGTTCTGCCGGAAGCCGAGGACGTGGACGTGGTGATCCAGCCCAACGATCTCAAGATCGATGTCTTTCGCTCGAGCGGCCCCGGAGGGCAGAGCGTCAACACTACCGACAGCGCGGTGCGCATCACTCATTTGCCGACCGGACTGGTCGTGTCCCAACAGGATCAGAAGTCGCAGTTGCAGAACAAGCTCAAGGCGATGGAAGTATTGCGGGCCCGGCTCCTGGACCGGATGATTGCGGAGCAGGAGGCGGCGCGATCCCGCGATCGCCGCGCAATGGTCGGAACCGGAGACCGCTCTGCGAAAATCCGGACCTACAACTTTCCCCAGAGCCGGGTGACCGATCACCGCATCAATCTCTCGGTGTACGACCTTCCGGGGGTCATGGACGGAAACCTCGACG
>DATIOP010000508.1:0-4492 GCA_035472975.1 Gemmatimonadales bacterium | reverse complement strand
GCGGGGTTCGACCGGATCCTCATCGAGACGGTCGGTGTAGGCCAGTCGGAGCTCGACGTTGGCCGCTCTGCCGACACTACGGTGCTCGTACTGGTGCCGGAATCGGGAGACGGGATTCAGACTCTCAAGTCGGGCGTGATGGAGATCGGCGACATCTTCGTGGTCAACAAATCGGATCGTCCCGGCGCCGATCGCCTGCGTCAGGAGATCGAGATCACGTTGGGCATTCGGGCGGGAAATGCGTACAGGCACGTGAAGGCGCACCACGGTGTGAGGTCGGGCAAGGCGATCGGGGCGGACAGGGCGGTCGAGACGGGCGTGACGGACGGAATGACTGCCGGTCCGCCGGTCCGCCGAGCCGCCGAGCCGCCGAGCCGCCCAGCCGCCGATTCCCACTGGGCACATCCTGTACTCGGAACCGTCGCCTCGAAGGGCGAGGGCGTCGAGGAGCTCGCTGATGCTCTCGAGGGGCATCACCAGTGGCTCACCGAGACAGGTGAGTTGGGTGTCCGTCGTCGCGGGCGCCTGTTCGAACGCACCCGGGAAGTCGTGGATCGTACCGCTCGGCAATGGATCTGGCAGGAGACGGCCGCCGAGCAAATGATCAATGACCGGCTCGACGATCTTGCCGCCGGGCGCACCAGTCTTTACGAAGTAGCTGGCGAAGTGCTGGACGGGCTCAAACAGGGGACAAGGGTATCACCACGTTCGACGCCGACCTCTCGATGCGTCACATGGCTGAGCGGCTCGAGACTCAGGAACGGGAGCTCGAGGAGCTGCGAGCCGAGTTGCGCGCCTGGCGGGAACAGGTCGCCAAGCTGCCGATGCGAGAGGACGTGGACTTCACTTCGGTCTCGGGCCGCAATGTGGAGCCGGTCTACACCGCACTCGATCTCGACCCGCACAGCGTCAGCTCCACCACCCTGCCGGGAGATTATCCCTACACCCGCGGCATCCATCCCACGATGTACCGGGGCCGGCTCTGGACCATGCGGCAGTTCGCCGGGTTCGGCACCGCCCAGGATACCAACGAGCGCTACAAGTTCCTGCTGGCCCACGGCCAGACCGGGCTCTCGGTCGCGTTCGATTTCCCGACTTTGATGGGCTACGACTCGGACCATCCCCGGTCCGAAGGGGAAGTCGGCAAGTGCGGCGTTGCCATCTCGAGCGCCCAGGACATGGAGACCCTCTTCGACGGCATCCCGCTCGACAAGGTCTCGACCTCGATGACGATCAACGGTCCCGCCGCGATGCTCTACTGCTTCTACGTCGCGGCGGCGGAGCATCAGGGTGTGGACATTGCGAAGCTCCAGGGCACGATCCAGAACGACATGCTCAAGGAATACATGGCCCAGCATGCCTGGATCTTCCCGGTCGAGCCGGCGCTCAAGGTCATCGTGGACATGTTCGACTTTGCGTCCAGCAATACGCCGAATTGGAATACCATCTCCATCTCGGGCTACCATATCCGGGAAGCCGGCTCCACCGCGGCGCAGGAGCTGGCCTTCACGCTCGCCAACGGCTTCAGCTATGTGGAGCACGGAGTGGCGCGGGGCCTCGACGTGGACTCCTTTGCGCCGAGGCTCTCGTTCTTCTGGGACGTGCACAACGACTTCTTCGAGGAAGTCGCCAAGATGCGCGCCGCGCGGCGGATCTGGGCCCGCACCGTGCGGCAGAAGTACGGAGCCAAGAATCCCCGGAGCTGGCAGATGCGCTTCCACTGCCAGACCGCGGGTGTGACGCTCACCGCGCAGCAGCCGCTCAACAACATCGTTCGCGTCGCCTACCAGGCGCTTGCCGCCGTGCTGGGCGGCACCCAGTCACTGCATACCAACGCCCTCGATGAGACGCTGGCGCTTCCCACCGAGGAATCGGTCCGGGTCGCGTTGCGCACCCAGCAGATCCTCGCCTACGAAACCGGCGTTCCCAACGTCGCGGACCCGCTGGGCGGGTCCTACTACATCGAGGCTCTGACCGACAGCCTGGAGCGCGAGGCCGCCGGGTTGTTCGCGGAGATCGAGGCGCAGGGCGGGGTGGTCCCGGCGATCGAGTCGGGGTGGTTCCAGAGGCAGATCGCCCAGTCCGCCTCGCGGTTCCAGGATGAAGTTGAGAAGGGACGCAAAGTGGTGGTTGGACTGAACATGTTTACCGGGGAAGACGAGTCCGCGCCGGAGATCCTCAAGATTGGCGAGCAAGCCGAGCGGTCTCAGCGGGAACGGATGGCGAAGCTTCGGGCAACTCGGGACGCCAACGCGGTCGATCAGAAACTCGAGGCTCTGAGAGCCGCCGCGGCCTCCGATCAGAACATCATCCCGGCGATGCTGGACTGCGCCCGGGCCTATTGCACCCTCTACGAGATCCGTCACGTGCTGGAAACGGTGTACGGGACGTATCGCGAGCCGGTGTTTTTCTAGTCAAGGGATGCCGGTCGTGGGTCATGAGTCGTGAGTCTCTATCCTGCTGAGGCGAGACTCACGACCCAAGACCCAAGACCTGTACAACAAGAAATGAACGACCAACAAATCGCCAAGACTCTCGCCCGTCTCACCAGGTTGAAGACGGACGATCATCGGATAGTGACCTGCTACCTGAAGCTGGAACTGAGCGATCGGTCGCGGGGCAAATATCTGATCAAGATGAAGAACCGGGTGAAGCGGGCGGAGGCGGCGTTGCCGGAGATCGGCCTTTCCCGCTCGGTGCAGCAGGAAGTCCAGGACGACCTGCAGCGCATCATGGAGCACCTGAGGGAACCGGCTCGCCTCCCCTCGAGTCACGGCGTCGCCATCTTCGGCTGCAAGGCGCTCAAGCTCTTCGAAATACTGCCGCTGCCCGCGGTGCATCGCTCGCGGCTCGGCGTGGATCGTACGGCGCTGGTTCGCGAGCTGGCTTCGGCCGAGGATGAATTCGGCACCCTGCTGACCGCGGTAGTGGATCGTACGACCGCGCGATTCTTCCAGGTCACCGCCTTCGGAGCCGAGGAATTGCCGGGTCTCACGGCGGAGCGCAGGCGGAGTCCCAAGTTCCGGAGTCACGAGGGCCCGCCGGGCATGGGAGAGCGGGCCTGGAACAACCGGATTCGCAACGAGCGCCAACGCCATTACGAAGCCGTAGCGCAACGCCTCTTCGATCTGCACCGGAAACATCCGGTTCACGGCATCGTGTTGGCGGGTCGGGGCGATGCGCAGGCAGTCGAAGACTTCCTCCATCCCTACCTGGTCGAGCGGCTGATGGGATCGGTCCAGCTCGATCCGAAGGATGCAGCACCGCCGGTGGTCCACGAGGCCACCCTGGCAGTGCGGGAGGCATTCGAGCGGGCCACCGAGCGCGAGGCCGCGCACGACCTTTCCGAGGGACTGGGAAACGGCTGGGCGGTCAACGGTTTGGACGAGAGTCTCCTCGCCCTTTCCAAGGGGCAGGTGCGAACTCTGCTCGCCGACGCGGACGCCGGCGGTCCGGGATATCGCGCCTCCCAGTCGGGACGGCTGGTGAGTGAACCCGACCAGCTCCTGCGGGGAGAAGGTGACCCGGTTCCGGTGATCGACCTCGTGGACGAGGCGATCGAAGACGCGCTGCGGCAGCGGGTCAAGGTTGAGGTGGTCTACGATGGCGAGGCCCGTCGTGCGGTGAACGGGCTGGCCGGGCTGCTCAGGTTCCGGTGAAGATCGCGGCCGTCCTGTTCGACGCCGGGAATACCCTGCTGTTCCTCGACTACGAGCGCCTGGCCCGGGAGGTCGGCGCCGCGGTCGGGGTGCCGCTTACAGCACAGGGGCTCGAAGCTCAGGCCGGCGAGGCGGCACTCCAGCTGGAGCGGTCGGATACGTCGGATCACGACCGCGCTTCCCGTTACCTCGAGAGTCTCTTCCTCCTGGCCGGCGTGCCGCGGGAGAAGCTGGGGTTAGTGCGGGACACGCTGCTGCGCCTGCACGGCGAGCGCCATCTGTGGAGCGCCATGCATCCCGGCACTCCGGCGGCCCTCGCCCGGATGAGACAGGCCGGTCTTCGTCTCGGCGTCGTGTCCAACAGTGACGGACGAGTCGAAGAGGCTCTCGCTGCCGCGGGTATTCGAGCCGACTTCGAGGTGATCGTGGACTCGCGACTCGTCGGGTTCGAAAAGCCGGACCCGCGGATCTTTCAGGCCGCGCTCGAGCCGCTGGGCATCGCACCCGAAGGCGTTCTCTACGTCGGCGACATTTACGAAGTGGATGTGATCGGCGCCCGGCGGGCCGGAATGGATGTGGTACTGCTCGATCCGGCCGGCAACCACGCCGGGCGCGACGTGCAGACTGTCCCCAGCATCGCGGCTGTGGCCGATCTGATTCTGTCCCTCACCCCCGAGCCCTGACTCGAGCACTCATGTTCGCGACTCTCAACAGGAAGTCCCCGGCCCGCCCGATTCGCGTTCTCGTGGCGAAGCCGGGCCTGGATGGCCACGATCGCGGAGCCAAGGTGGTGGCCGCGGCGTTGCGAGACGCCGGCATGGAGGTGATCTACA
>DATIOP010000507.1:0-7119 GCA_035472975.1 Gemmatimonadales bacterium | reverse complement strand
CGTGCCCTACCAGGTGGCCTGGAAGGCGCTCGACGAGCGGACCTATGCCGGAGTCGAAGGAACCTTCATTCACCCCTTCGATGATGACAATTTCATCGCCGGACACGCGACGATGGGGTTGGAGATTCTGGAGGACGCACCGGAGACGGCGGCAGTTATCGCCGCCATTGGCGGCGGTGGACTCATCACCGGCGTCGCGAGTGCCATGAGAGCGATCAAGCCCGAGGTCAAGGTGTGGGGCGCCGAACCGGAGACCGCTGCTCCGCTGTCGCTCTCCCTCGCTACCGGGTCCCCTCAGTCCTTCAAGGACTGGAAGGCATCGTTCGTGGATGGCGCCGGCGGACAGAGTGTCTTCCCCCGGATGTGGGAGCGGATGAAACCGGTGGTCGATGGTTGTATCGTTGTAACGCTGGAGGAGACGAAACGGGCCATGCGATTGATGGCCGAGAAGGCGCGAATCATCGCGGAAGGCGCGGGATGCTTGCCGGTCGCCGCCGCCCTGACCGGGAAAGCGGGACAGGGTCCGATCGTCGCCATCGTCTCCGGCGGGAATATCGACCTGCAGAAATTCTCCGACCTGATTGGCACCGCGCCGCCAACGTGAAAAGCCTATAACCCGCCCGACGCAGGTCTTGGCAAGAATTACTCGATCACTGTTCCTAAAAACGCGGCATGACACAGTCCCCCCAGTTGGGGGATAACACATTGCAAAGACCAAGCGGTAACCCTCGTTCCGCAGGGCTGAGAGAAAAACACGGCGGTCTGTGCCAACAGTCTCGGTAACGCCAGCCACCCATCGACGGAAGTCCCACCAAGGACTAGGTTTACTCACCTTCCTCCACGGGCAACGGCCCTGAGCGAACTCCTCGGCAGCCTCCAAGCTGCTCTGTCCGGCTATACCCTCGAGCGACAGCTGGGCCGCGGAGGGATGGCCACAGTCTTCCTCGCCCAGGATCTCAAGCACAAACGTCAGGTCGCGCTCAAGGTCCTGCACCCCGAGCTGGCCCACGCCCTCGGTCCCGAGCGGTTCCACCGCGAGGTGGAGCTCGCGGCCCGCCTCCAGCATCCCCACATCCTCACGGTACTCGATTCAGGAGAGGCCGCCGGGTACCTCTGGTTCACCATGCCGTTCGTGGATGGAGAGTCGCTCCGCGTCCGGCTTACCAGAGAGCGACAGCTCCCGGTGGATGAAGCGGTCCGGATTGCCACAGAGGTCTCGCGCGCCCTGGACTACGCCCACCGCCATGGAGTCATCCATCGCGACATCAAGCCCGAGAACATCCTCCTGACCAAGGACGGCGACACGCTGGTCGCGGACTTCGGCATCGCCAGGGCCCTCTCAAGCGCTGACCGTCTTACCGAAACTGGCATGGCGGTGGGGACTCCGGCGTACATGAGCCCGGAGCAGGCATCGGGAGAACGGGACCTGGATGCGCGAACCGACGTGTACGCACTGGGAACCGTCCTCTACGAAATGCTGGCGGGTGAACCCCCGTTCACGGGGCCCACGGCGCAAGCGGTGATCGCGAAGCGCTTCAGCGGTGAGGTGCCTAACGTCCGCGCGGCGAGATCGAGTGTGCCGGAACATGTAGCCCATGCAACCACCCGTGCCCTCGCACCGGTCGCCGCGGACCGCTTCGCCTCGGCAGCAGAGTTCGGAAAGGCTCTTACGCCAAGTGCGTCCGCCACCGGCACCCCGGTGGCAGCACCAAGGGTATCCACTCCGGCGGCGAGGGCATCGGCTGCCCCAACCAGGCGCAAGGTCCCGACTGGACTCCTGCTTCTGGTCGTGGGTTTCCTCGTTGGAGTGGGAGTGCTGTTTGCCTGGCGGCGCGGGGGGCATGCCACGAAGGCCACTGGTGTACGCACCATTGCGGTGCTGCCGTTCCAGAACCAGGGAGACTCGACGCAGGAATACTTCGCCGACGGTATCACTGATGCCGTGCGCGGAAAACTCTCGAGCCTGCCCGGCGTGCGGGTCATCGCGGGCGGAAGCTCCCAGGCCTACAAGAACAGCAGCAAGCCGCTTCCCGAAATAGCCCGCGAGCTCGGCGTGGACTACATCGTGGTCGCGAAGGTCCGTTGGGCGAAGAACGCCGATGGCACGTCACGCGTGCAGTTGAGCCCGGAGCTGGTTGACGTGACCGGCGCCGCCCCAACCACCAAATGGCAGCAGCCCTTCGATGCCTCACTGACTGACGTCTTCAAGGTGCAGGCGGACATCGCAGAAGAGGTGGCACAGGCGCTCGACGTGGCACTCGCCGACAGCGTCAGCCAGCAGCTTGCGGCCCGTCCAACAGCCAATCTGCCCGCTTATGACGCGTTCCTCCGCGGTGAGCAGCTCTTCACGACCAAAGGCCTCAATGATCCAGTAAGTCTCCGGCGGGCGTTGTCCTACTACCAGCAGGCGGTGGCGCTCGATTCGACCTTCGCGCTCGCTTGGGCGCGCATTGGGCGGGCCCAAGCACTACTGTATGCCAATGGGGTACCGGATCCTGCGGTTGGGGAATTGTCTCGACGCGCAGCCGAGAGAGCCTTCGCGATCGACCCGAACCTGCCCGATAGCCGTTACGCGCTGGCCGGCTACTACTTAAACGTGCGGAACGACGCGCAAAGAGCCCGTGAGGAGTACGAGGCGCTCCTGCGACTCGATCCCGACAATGCGCTGGCGCTGACCGGGATCTCACTCCTGGATGGGACCATCGGGCGCTGGGATTCCGCCGTCGCTCATGCCGGTACGGCCACCCGCGTAGACCCCCGCTCCATCTCCGCCGCACTGCGCTACGGGAATTCGCTTCGTAAGACCGGCCGCCTCGAAGAGGCGAGGATAGAGTTGGACCGCGGACGCGTGTTGGCTCCGCTCTCGCAGCCCTTGCTCGAGGCTCGCGTCCTGGTTGAGCTCAGGGCAGGGAATCTCGATTCGGCGCGGGCGGTAATCCGGGGCGCTTCGCCGGACATTGAGCCGGCCGCCTTGGTGGCCTATTTCGGGAACTACTGGGACCTCTTCTGGGCGCTGGACGATGCCCAGCAGCGACTCCTGCTTACGCTCACCCCCGCAGAGTTCGACGGCGACCGGTCGGCTTGGGGAATCGTCCTCGCGCAGACCTACTGGGTCCGCGGTGACAAAGCGCGGGCTCGAGCCTACGCTGACAGCTCCAGAACCGCTTCGTTCGAGGTACTGAAAGTTGCCCCCGACGACGCCCAACGGTTGCTCTTCCTCGGGCTCGCCCAGGCTTACCTGGGTAAGAAGGTGGAAGCCATCCGAAACGGGGAACGCGGCGCAGCTTTGATGCCGCCAGAGAAAGACCAGATCACCGGGGCGTACTTTCAGCATGTCCTGGCGCGGATCTATGTCATTACCGGTGAGTACGACAAGGCGAATGACAGCCTCGAGCGGCTCCTCAAGATGTCGTACGATCTCTCCCCTGGGTGGCTCCGGATCGATCCGAATTTCGCGGCGCTTAAGGGCAATCCTCGATTCGAACGGTTGTTGGCAAGCGGTCGATAGTCGATGGTCGATGGTCTCGGGTCATGAGTCTTGAGTGGTAGGTCTCAGGCCTCGATGACCGATGACCCATGACCCATGACCCACGACCCATGACCCACGACCCACGACTATCGACCCTCGACCATTGACCATCGACCATTGACCATCAACACTCACCTCTCCGCCGCCCTCGCCGACCACTACCGCCTCGAGCGGGAGCTGGGTCAGGGCGGCATGGCCACGGTCTATCTGGCGGAGGATCTGAAGCACCTCCGCAAAGTGGCGGTCAAGGTGCTGCGGCCTGAGCTGGCGGCGACCTTGGGGCCCGACCGCTTTCTGCGCGAAATCCAGATCGCCGCCCAATTGCAGCATCCCCACATCCTTCCGCTGCTCGATTCGGGCGAAGCCCAGGGCTTCCTCTTCTACGTCATGCCCTACATCGAGGGTGAATCGCTCCGCGACCGGCTCAATCGCAAGGGCGAGCTGCCGGTACCCGAGGCGACCCGGCTGTTGCGCGACGTGGCCGATGCGCTCTCCTACGCTCATAGCCGGGGCGTGGTGCACCGCGACATCAAGCCGGACAACGTGATGCTGTCGGGCCGCCACGCGCTGGTGGTGGACTTCGGGGTAGCGAAGGCGGTGAGTGAAGCGACCGGCCGACAGAGCCTTACCACGGTGGGCGTGGCGCTGGGGACGCCGGCATACATGTCGCCCGAACAGGCCGCGGCCGATCCGCACGTCGATCATCGGGCAGACATCTATGCTCTGGGCGCGATGGGCTACGAGCTGCTGACCGGGCAACCCCCATTCACCGGACTGACCCCGCAGCAGGTGCTGGCCGCCCACGTCACCGAAACTCCCAAGCCGGTCACCGAGAAACGGGCGGCCTGCCCGCCGGCCCTGGCCGAAACGATCATGGGCTGCCTGGCCAAGCGGCCGTCCGATCGCTGGCAGAGCGCCGAAGAGATCGTCGAGCGCCTGGAGTCGCTGGGGACGCCGAGCGGCGGCACTACACCGACCCAGACTCAACCGACTCAGGCGGTACGAGTCGGCGATCCCTGGTACGGACACCCGGTCCGGGTGGCTGGTCTCTTCTTGCTGGTGTCGCTCGCCGTGCTCGGCGCGGTCTACTTCCTCACGATTCAGCTGGGCCTGCCCGACTGGGTGCCCTGGGCCGCTGTGGCGCTGCTCGGCGCGGGTCTCCCGATCATGGTCGTGACGGCCCTGGTGGAGCGTCGCCGCAACCAGGCCCGGGCCACGGGCATGTACTCCCGGAGCGGCGAGACCGGAGTGCAGCGGCATATCACCTGGAAGAAGTCGGTCCGGGGTGGCTACCTGGCGTTCGGCGTGCTGGCCCTGTGCGCCGTGGTGTATACCGCGATGCGGCTGCTGGGTATCGGGCCGGTTGGAACTCTGGTAGCCTCGGGTAAGCTCGCTGCCCGTGACAAGCTGATCGTCGCCGACTTCGCCAACCACACCGCCGACTCGACGCTCAGCCAGTCGGTGACCGAGGCCTTCCGGATCGACATCGCCCAGTCGCCACTGGTCAACGTGCTGGGGACCTCTACCGTCAGCGACGCGCTGGGCCGAATGGTCCACGATCCCAACCGGCCGCTCGACCCCGCGACCGCGCGCGAGGTGGCGGTGCGTGAGGGAGCGAAGGCGGTGGTGGTCGGAGAGATTAGCCCCATCGGCAAGGGCCTGGTGCTCTCCGCCAAGGTTCTCTCGGCGGTAGACGGCTCCGAGTTGGTGGCGGTTCGGGAAACCGCGGATGATGAAGGCCAGATCCTCAAGGCCATCGACCGGCTATCCAAGCGGGTCCGCGAGCGAATCGGCGAATCGCTCCGGAGTATCCGCAGCAATGAGCCGCTCGAGGAAGTAACCACCGGCTCGCTCGAGGCGCTGCGCCTCTACACCGAAGGGGCTCGCGCCAGCGATCAGGGAGAATCGAGTCGCGCGGTTTCACTGCTGCAGCAGGCGATCGGTCTCGACAGCGGGTTCGCCATGGCCTGGCGCAAGCTCGCGGTCGCGTTGTCCAACTCTCAGGGGAGCGCGGAAGAGTACGTGGCGGCGGCCACCAAGGCATACGATCACCGCGACCGGCTGACCGAGGTCGAGCGCTATCATACGACGGCCTACTACTACTTCACGGTGGACTGGGACCCCGAGAAGATCATCAGCGCCTACCGGGCGATTCTCGAGCTCAAACCCGACGACCCCATCGCGCCCAACAATCTCGCCTTGATCCTCGACCTGCGCCGGCGCTGGGCCGAAGCGGAACCGATCGCACAGGCGGACATCGACCGGGGAGGCACGGGTACCATCGTCGCTCAGCTGGTGGTGGCCCAGATGGCGCAGGGAAAGACCAGGGAGGGTCGAGCCGCGATCGCGGAATACCTTCAGCGGGATTCGGCGGCGGTGTTCGCTCATCGCATGCTGGCTATGTTTTTTGCCGCGAATCAGCAGTGGGACAGCGCCGCGGTCGAGCTGCGTCAGGTGACCAGACTGAGTACGGACCTTGCCGACCAGTCTCCCGCGGCCGCCATCCCCAGTGCGATTGCCTTGACTCGGGGGCAACTTGGCGAGGCCGAGCGCAAGATGGGCGACTACATGGCGATCAGCGAGCGACGCACATTGCCCACGCTCTATCTCAGGGGCGCCGCGAACCTGGCCCAGATCCAGGCGGTGTATCACCGCAACCCGGTCGCCGCGGCAAAGGCCCTGGACCAGGCACTCGCTCGGCATCCCCTCGCGGGAATGTCCCCGCTCGATCGACCCTACCCCCAGCTGGCCGCAGCCTACGCCTTGGCCAATCAACCGGCCCGGGCCCGCGCGTTAATCAAGGAGTACGAGACCCTGGTCCCGATCGGTCTGCGCCGGGGCGATGCGTCTGATCCTCAGGATCCATTTGCCGGCGGGGACCGGGCCAAGGGGTTCCTGGCGTTGGCCGAGGGCCGGGGGAGTGACGCCGTAGCGGCCTTCCGGGCCTGGTGGGACGCTTCTGGCTGTGCCAACTGTGCCCAGGCTGAGCTGGGCCGAGCGTATGATCTGAGCAGCCAGCCTGACTCTGCCGTGGCGGCCTATACCCGGGCGGCCGACCCCCCCGGTGGCCTCGGCCGAATCATGACTGACCAGTGGAACCTGGCTTTCTCATACCGGCGTCTGGGCGAGTTGTACGAAGAAAAGGGAAACAAGGAGAAGGCGCTCGACTACTACGGCCGCTTCGCGCAGCTATGGAAGGATGCCGATCCCGAGTTGCAGCCGCAGGTGAAGGAAGTAAAGGACCGGATGGTGAAGCTGACGAGTGAGAAGTCGCAATGATCAGGCGGCTCGGCCCACGACCCACGACTCACGACCATTGACCATCGACTCTCGACTCACCACCGCCCTCGCCGGCCGCTACCGCATCGAGCGCGAGCTGGGTCAGGGCGGCATGGCCACAGTCTATCTCGCCGAGGACCTCCGCCACCATCGGAACGTCGCGGTCAAGGTGCTCCGGCCCGATCTTGCCGCCACGATGGGGCTCGAGCGTTTCGCCCGCGAGATTGAAGTCGCAGCCCGGCTCCAGCACCCTCACATCCGCGGTTTGCTCGACTCGGGAGAGGCCGAAGGATTTCTCTATTACGTCATGC
>DATIOP010000506.1:0-6671 GCA_035472975.1 Gemmatimonadales bacterium | reverse complement strand
ACCGCGTTGGCCACGGCGATCGGCAACCCTACTCGGCGTAGCACCGGGAGGTCGGCGAGATCGTCGCCCACAAAGGCTACCTCATCCCACCCGATGCCCCGCCGCATCAACATCTCAGTCATCGCGGGAACCTTGCGCGCTTCCTTGTCCTGAATCACCTCATCGATCTTGAGCTCGGTGGCGCGCAATGTCGTGGCATCCGAGTAACGACCACTTACCAGGGCCACTACCATTCCGAGTCGCCGAGCCAGACCAATCCCGAGTCCGTCCTGAATGTCGAATCTCTTGAACTCCACCCGCTGACCCGCCACCAACCCGAGGTACACGGCGTTGTCGGTGAGCACCCCGTCCACATCGAGTCCGAGCAGCCGGATTCGACCTGCGACTGCCGGGTCAATCATGAACCGAGATCCCGCGGCCTAGCACTCGCCGCCCACGAGTCTCTTTTCTCGCGCCAACTCCCAGACTTCGAGTGCCCGCGTCACGAGATCGCTCAGGTGGTCGAGCGGCCACTGAGTGGCGGCGTCACTCGCAGCCCGGGCCGGATCAGGGTGGGTCTCGAGGAAGAAACCGTCGGCACCTGCCGCAGCGGCTGCGAGCAGAAGGGCCGGGACCGACTCTCGATCGCCACCGCTGTCGCCTTTGGCTCCCTGCCCCGGGCGCTGCACGGCATGAGTCGCGTCGAACAGAACGGTGGCTCCGGTAGCGCGGCGGAGGCGTCCAAAGCTCCGCATATCCACGATCAGATCCCCGTACCCGAACGCCGTGCCCCGTTCCGTCACGGCAAGATCCTGACTCCCGCCCTTTCGTACTTTCTCCACTGCGCCTGCCATCTCCTCCGGCGCCATCCACTGGCCCTTCTTCACATTGACGGGAAGACCGGTCGCGCCAACGGCGAGGAGCAGATCAGTCTGACGGCAGAGGAACGCGGGAACCTGCAGGGCGTCCACCACGTCGGCCGCGGCACGAGCTTGTTCCGCCTCGTGCACATCGGTGAGGAGCGGGAGTCCAGTCGCGTCGCGCACCCGCTCGAGGGCACGTAATCCTGTCTCCAGTCCCGGACCCCTGGCTGCCGTTGGGCTGGCGCGGTTGGCCTTGTCGAAACTCGCTTTGAAGCACACCGGCAGGCTCAACCTGGTCTGAATCCGGACCAGTTCCTCCGCCACCCGAACCATCACGTCGTCCGATTCGACGACGCAGGGCCCGGCGATGAGAAGGGGCGCCTTGCCGAAGGTCCAGCTCATGAGCGAAGGCTGGCAGCCAGTACGTGGTCGGGTTGATCGGTCAGCTTCAGGCGACGCTGCAATGCCGCCCCCACGAACGCGGCAAAGAGGGGATGAGGCCGGTTGGGACGAGACTTGAGTTCGGGATGGAATTGACAGCCGAGGAACCAGGGATGGTCGGGCAGCTCGATAATCTCGACGAGGCTGCCGTCAGGCGACTGGCCCGAAAGTCGGAGCCCGTGCTCGGCCAAAACGTCGCGGTAGGCGTTGTTCACTTCCCACCGGTGACGATGCCGCTCGCTGATCTGGAGCGTTCCATAAGCCTGCGCGACACGGGAGCCGGGACGCAATCGCGCGGCGTAGGCACCGAGGCGCATGGTTCCACCCATGTCCTTCACTTCCCGCTGTGTCGCCATGAGCGCGATCACCGGCGACTCGCACTCGGGATCGAATTCCGTGCTGGAGGTGCTCCCCATCCCGCAGACGTTCCGTGCGAACTCGATTACCGCAACCTGAAGCCCCAGGCAAATACCCAAGAACGGCAGGTTGTTGGTCCGGGCCCACTGAATCGCCTGGATCATCCCATCAATGCCCCTGATCCCAAACCCGCCGGGCACCAGCAACCCGTCGATACCGTTCAGCAGCCGTCCCGCCGCCTCCTGATCGGTAAACTGGTCGCTGCCCATCCAGAGGATCTCCACTCCCGAGTCGTTCCCGATGCCGCCGTGAATCAGCGCCTCCTGAACCGATTTGTAGGCATCGTGCAGGTCGGTGTACTTGCCCACTACCGCTATCCGTACCTGATGCTTGGGATGCACGATTCGTTCGACGATCGCTTTCCAGGCGGTGAGATCGGGGTCTTTGGTCTCCAGCCGGAGCCGCTCGCAGACCACCCTGTCAAAGCCCTGATCGCGGAATCGCAGCGGAATTTCGTAGATGGTCTTCACGTCGGGGCTTTCGATAACGCATTCGAAATCGACGTTGCAGAAGCCGGCGATCTTGCGCTTGATCTCGGGGCTGATCGGCTGTTCGCTGCGGCAGATCAGGATGTCGGGCTGGATTCCGATCTGCATCAGGTCCCGCACCGAGTGCTGGGTCGGCTTGGTCTTGAGCTCCCCGGCTGCCGCGATGTACGGCACCAGCGTCAGGTGGATGAACAGCGCGTTGTCGCGCCCCACTTCCTGGCGGAACTGACGGATCGCTTCGAGGAACGGCAGCGATTCGATGTCTCCGACCGTGCCCCCGATTTCGGTGATCACGACATCATGCCCCGGTGCGCTGCGCCGGATGGCATTCTTGATTTCGTCGGTGATGTGGGGGATGACCTGAACAGTAGATCCGAGGTACTCGCCGCGGCGTTCCTTGCTGATGACTGTCTGGTAGATTCGGCCGGTGGTGATGTTGTTCTGCTGGGAGAGGGAGTGATCGATGTAGCGTTCGTAGTGGCCAAGGTCGAGGTCGGTTTCGGCGCCGTCGTCGGTGACGAAGACCTCGCCATGCTGGAACGGTGACATCGTTCCAGGATCCACATTGATGTAGGGGTCGAACTTCTGCATCGTCACCTTCAGGCCGCGTTCTACCAGCAATCGGCCGAGGGATGCCGCCGCGATTCCCTTCCCCAGCGAAGAGACCACGCCGCCGGTAACGAAGATGTACTTCGTGGTGCTGGTGGCGCTCGTCATTTGTTCACCTTTGCTGTGCGACCCAGTGCGCTTCAGCGCGCCGCAGGTCTTCGGGGGTGTCCACGCCGGGGTGTGCGGGGCGCTCGAGCCGCGCCACCCCGATGACCATTCCGTAGTGTAATGCCCGCAACTGCTCGAGCCGTTCGGCCAACTCCGCCGGTGGCGGTTTCAGGCGAACCCAACGCTCCAACGCAGGACGGCGACAGGCATATACGCCCAGGTGCTGCCAATACAGGCCGGGGGAAGCGGCACTCCCGGCGTCCCGGGCAAAGGGAATCGGAGCCCGGGAGAAGTACAGCGCACGACCGTTTTCGTCCGTCACGACCTTCACTCTATTCGGATCACCGACCAAGGCCGCCTCGAGAGGAGAAGCCGCGGTGCCGATATCGTCTCCGCTGCGGACCCGTTCGATTGCACCGGATAATGCCTCGATGGGGAGGAACGGTTCATCCGCCTGGATGTTCACCACGATGTCGAACCCGGCGTATTCCGGTCGGGAAGCCACTTCGGCGACGCGGTCGGTGCCCGATCCATGGTTCACGTCGGTGAGTACCGTGGCGACGCCCGCGCGCTCGGCGACTCGGGCCACCATCGATGCGTCAGTGGCAACCACCAGCGTATCAACCAACCCGTATTCCCGAACCCGCTGCACCACACGAGTGACCAGTGGCTCGCCGGCCAGGAGTTGAAGCGGTTTGTGAGGGAGACGGGTGGAGCCTAGCCGGGCCGGAATGACGCCAAGTACGGGCATTTCCGAACGTAATAGAAGCGCGCGGCCCTGTCAAAAGTCGTGCCGAGCCGGGGAGGGGGACTTGCGCTTGGTGCTATCAGCCCAAGCCTAAAGGAGTTACGACCCGTTGCCGGATGAAGCTGTGGCGAAACCGGCGGTCATACGCAGAAAGTTGGTGAGTAAGGTACGGCCCCCCTCGGTCGCCACGGATTCTGGATGAAATTGCACCCCGAAAATCGGCTGAGTCCGGTGTCGAAGCCCCATGATCTCGTGGCCACGAGGCCGGTCCATGGACCACGCCGTCATCTCGAGTTCCGGCGGGAAGGCGCTCGCCGACACGACGAGCGAGTGGTACCGCATGGCGGTGACGGGATTGGGAAGCCCGTGAAAGACGTCGGACCCGACGTGGGTCACGCTGGTTGTCTTGCCGTGCATTAGGCGGTCGGCTCGCTCGATCCTGCCGGAGAACGCCGCACCGATTGCCTGATGGCCAAGACAGACACCGAGGAGAGGTACTCCGGCGGCGGCAGCGGCTCGCACCAGAGGAATGGAGATCCCGGCCTGAGCCGGTGTGCCGGGACCGGGAGAAATGATGATCCCCGCCGGGGCAAGCCGCATTGCCTCGGCGGGGGTCAGGGCATCGTTGCGGTAGACGACCGGGTCACCGCCCAGCTCTCCCACGTACTGCACCAGGTTGTACGTGAAGCTGTCGTAGTTGTCGAGAACCAGGATCATGCTAGTTGGGCGGCGTCGGCGGACTCGGCGACTGCGTCGGATTGGGAGAGACCTTGGTTTTTACGCCCTGTCGCTTCAACTCCCTATCCACCTCTCGCTTGATCGAATCGGCCATCCGCCGGCCGTAGGCCGAGGCGGAGTCCGGATCGGAGAGGGTAACGTTGTGATTGCGAAGTGCGTCAAGCTGAGCCTCATCCGCCTTCATCCGATCCACCATCGCGCGCATGACAATCCGGACCGAATCTGCCTTGCGCTGCAGCTTGGGCCGCTGAGCTTGGGGGGCCTGGGCCGAGGAATCCTCAAATTGATCCGCCAGATCCCTCAATTCGTCAACCGAGTCCGACCGGGCATCCATCCTGCTCTCAACTTCATCCGCCAGGGAATCATCGGCAGAGGTGATAGAGAAGCCATGGTCATTGAGATTGAACCGGACCTTCTTCAGTTCCTCTACTGACTGGCCCGGGAGGAGAAGCGGGACACTGTCGCCGCTGTTCTTGAAGTACACGTATCCGAACTGCTCAAGATGGGAGCCGGCGGTGTCGCCTTTCTCGCACCGGAAGCTGCTCTTCTCATTGTAATGCTCGACATCGTCCACGACGAGGAGGCAGTTCTGGAACTTGTCGGGATGAACACTGTCGGCCAGCGCGACGATTACCCGCACGCCGGATACCTGATTCGGGGCGTCTCGAAGCAGGACCACTTTGTTGAGGGAGCCGAGTTTGCGTCCCTCGAGCCGGAACGGGACGAACGCGATTGGCAGTGAAATAGGGTCAGTGCTCTCGAACGTGTCGGTGAACTTGGTGCGGGTCTTCCTGATGCCAATTACGATCACCATCCCGACGGCGAAGACCGCCAAGGCACCGAGAGCAATCTTGATCCAGTAGTTTCTCATACGATCTATCCGGAATAATAGCCGGCGCGATAGTGTTGCAAAAGGAGACGAATGGAACGGCCGCCAGGTTTCATCCAGGGAGAGCGACTCGTTGAGACAACTGATCTTACCAAGCTGTACGGCGATCTTCCCGCCGTGCAAGCCCTGACGTTTGCGCTTGGTCCCGGTGAAATCCTTGGGTTGGTCGGCCCCAACGGCGCTGGGAAGACTACCACTTTGCGGTGTCTCTCGGGGGTGATTCCCCCAACCCGGGGCCGGGTCAAGCTAGCTGGGTTCGACCTGGCGACAGAGCCGATTCGAGCCAAGGCCCAGCTGGCCTTCATTCCGGACGAGCCGCAGCTCTTCGACTACTTGACGGTCGAGGAGCATCTCGTCTTCACCGCCCGGCTCTATGGCGCCTCGGGTGCACTGGATCGGACCGACACGCTGCTCGAAGAGCTGGAGCTGGACGGCAAGCGGCGGACTCTGGCCAATGCTCTGTCCCGCGGGATGAAGCAGAAGCTCGCGATCGCCTGCGGATTGCTCCATGACCCACGAGTCATCCTGCTCGACGAGCCGCTAACCGGCCTCGACCCGATGGGGATTCGTCGAATGAAGGCGACGATAGCGGCTCGAGCGCAACGGGGAGCCGCGGTCATTCTGAGCTCCCACCTGCTCCCGTTGGTGGAAGAGCTTTGCAGCAAGGTCCTGATCATCCAGCATGGACGGATCGTCGCGCTGGGATCGATGGCGGAGATCGCGTCCGAGCGGCCGGAGCTGGCAGGACGTGGACTCGAGGATCTCTTCCTGGCGCTGACCGACTCCCCACACTCCGAGCGTTGATGCTTAACGCCGCGGTATACCTGGTTTCCCGGAGCCTCAAGAACTGGCTCCTGGTCCGGCTGCGGAAGCTGACGAGTCCCCGGTACGTCGTCGCACTCCTGTTGGGAGTAGCGTATCTCTGGTTCTTTCTGGGTCTGCGGCACCTCAGTCCTACCCAATCGCCGGGTGGTGCCGAGACGGCCAGCCGGGTCGGGGCGCTCCTCCTGCTTCTCGCGATCCTCCGCTGGTGGGTCTTCGGAGCGGACCGAACCGCCCTCGCCTTCAGCCCGGCAGAGATTCAGTTCCTGTTCCCCGCCCCGGTAACCCGAAGACAGCTCATTCTTTTCAAGCTTCTTCGGGCTCAGGTTCTCCTCCTGGTAAATGTGCTGGTGTGGACGGTACTTATTCGCCGGAGCAGCACGGCTTCTGCGACTGTGCTTCACGCGCTCGCGCTCTGGGTGCTGTTCTCGACCTTGTTCCTTCATCGGCTGGGAGCGGCTCTAGTGCGCTCGGAAGCCAGAGAGCGAGTTCGCAGCCGGCCTAGAGCCCTAGGCGCTGCCGCCATGGGCATCGTGATCATTCTCATCGCGGCTCTACTCGGCGTTCAA
>DATIOP010000505.1:0-2862 GCA_035472975.1 Gemmatimonadales bacterium | reverse complement strand
CCTCGTCCGCGATGTGGCCCGGAATGCGGACCGCGGGAGTTCCCTCCTCCCGCACCGAGTATTTGAAGGTGTAGGCGTCGTCGAACTCAGCCTCGGCGACCAGCGACAGCGTCTCCTCGAATTGCTCTTCGGTTTCCCCCGGGAACCCGACGATGATGTCGGTCGAGAAGGTGATTCCGGGAATGGCCGCCCGGAGCTGGGCAACCACCTCGAGGTAGCGCTCCCGGGTGTAGCGGCGCAGCATGCGACGGAGCACCGCATTGGAGCCACTCTGCACCGGCAGGTGCACGTGCTCGCATACCGCGGGCACCGTCGCCATGGCGTCGATGACCCGATCGGTGAAGTCGGTAGGATACGGGCTGGTAAACCGGAGCCGGCGAACCCCGTCCACCGCGCCCACCGCGCGCAGCAGGTCGGCGAAGTCGTGGCTGCCGTCGTGGTAGCTGTTGACCGTCTGCCCAAGGAGCGTGACCTCGCTGGTGCCCTGTTCGGCCAGCCCGGCGACTTCCCGGACCACATCCTCCAGTCTACGGCTCCGCTCGGGTCCCCTCGTGTACGGAACGATGCAGAAGGTGCACTTGTAATCGCAGCCGCGCTGAACGGTGACGAAGGCGCTGGCGACCGTCTCCCGGACGGGCGGAACGTCTTCGTAGTGCTCCCAAGTGCGGAACTCGGTGTCGCTGGCGCGTTGCCCGGCGGAGGCCGCGGCGATCAGGGCAGGAAGATTCCGATAGGCGTCGGGCCCGGCGACGATGTCCACCTTGGGGACGCGCTCAAGCAGGGTCGGACCCAGTCGTTGCGCCATGCAGCCCACCACGCCAAGCACTCCTCCCGCCGGCTTATAGCGCTGCAATTCTCCCAACCGCCCGATGACCCGCTGCTCGGCGTTGTCGCGCACCGCGCAGGTGTTCACCAGGAGCAGGTCGGCACCCTCCGGAGTCTCAGTCTGGGCGAAACCCTCACGCTGAAGGACACTGAGCATGATCTCGGTGTCCGCCACGTTCATCTGGCAGCCGTAGGTTTCGATGTAGACGCGCTTCATCGGGAGAAAGATGGCGTCATGGGACGGAAAGGCGAAAGAGCCGTCACGGCTGGACGGTGACGCCGACCGATAGCAGCAGCGCCTGTTCCTTGTATCCCCCGCTCTGTTTGCGCCAGGCTCGCTCCAGGCTGAAGTCGACACCGGCCCGGTCCTTGGCGAAGCGCAGTCCGGTTCCACCGGTCAGGCTGAATTCTTCAGGGTCGCCGGTTGTATTGAGCGGGAAGGGCAACTTCGCATAGCGAGCCCCGATCCGAATGGGAAACTGGGTCGGGCGCTTCAGATTGGTGCTGTATTCGGCACCCAAGGAAAGATCCAGGCTGTTGACGGAGCCTATGCCGCCCAACTTGATGAGATCGCTGTTTGCCCCCGACCAGGTCCGGTAGATCCCCTGAGCCGCTGCCGTCAGCTTCTTGCTGAGGGTGAGCTCCATGCCGCCGGCGAAGGTATAGGGCAGATCGATGTGCCCGGATGCCACATCGCTCGAGTCCTTCTTGATGGTGGCGCTTCCGTCGGAGCGGACGGAGGCCGCGACCCGGAAGCCCCCAGTCACCTCCTGGACGATTCCCAGGGCAAAGCCGACGCCGGAGAACGACAGTTCCGCGGTTTGCCGGATATGGGCGAAGGCAGAGTCGTCGAAACTCCGCCGCGCGTCGATTCGGCTGGAACCGGTCAGGAGATAGAATGCCCCGCCGAGGGAGGTTCCTCGCAGCTTGTCATAGGCCAGTGCCAAACGGATTTCATTCATGCCGCCCAGCGACTGCAGGGTGTCGAACACGACCGCGCTATCGATCGGGCCTACGGGCGGGCCCTGGACCTGGATGGTGTCGCTGGTGAAGAGACGGAAATCCCGGTCGGCGTAGCTTCCGAAATTGATCCCCAGCCACACCGGCCACTTGGGAATCGGCCCGACCAGACCCACCATCGGGAAGCGGGTTTCCTTCAGCGTGGCTTGGCCGATCGGGGTTTCCCAATGACGGCTGCCGGGTGTCGCGACGAAGTTGACCATGACCCGAGTGGCCGCGCTCAGCGCCGCGGGATTGATGCCCGACAAAGGATCAAAGACGCCGAAGGCGCCAGCGGTGCCGCGCGCTCGCGCGCTCAGCCAGCGACTGGGGAACCCCACCGCGCGCGTTCCAAACATCGAGGACTGAGCCTGGAGCTCGATGGCTCCGCCCAGCACTACGAGCGTCAGGAGAGATGCGGCGCGCCACAGGTGGATACGCACTCAGGGCCTCGCGAAGCGGAAGGGCACGGCGTATGTCACCTTGAGGCGCGGTTTCTTACCCGGCGTTCGAGTCGAGCCGAAGGTCGCCCGGGTAAAGCTGCTCCCTTCGGGTGTGAGAGAGAGCATGAGAGCGTGAGGGATGGTGGGAATCGTCTGCCATGCACTCAGCAGTGAGACGATTTCGAAGTTCACCGTGTCCGACGACGCTTCGGGTAACTCGAATTCCGCAAAGGTGCTCTGGGAGAGCGAGCTCTTCGATCCCAGGTCGGACAGGACGATCCGCGCCTCGAGGAACGCGGGATCGTTGGGCAGGCCATTCATCGGCGCCGTGGGTATCAGCTCCAGCGTCACCCGGACCAGTTGACCCGAATCACGAATGAAATCTGGCCAATCGAACCGGAGCATCGACCGGGCGCTCGGCGCGCCGCCGGTGGTGAGCAGGTCGGGATCGAGAGTCGGCGGGTTCTGGGAGACAAAATCGCTGAACTTCGGGTTGAGCAGAATCGTTCGCTTCTGCAGTGTGGTATCCGCGATGTCCACGTTGACGTAGGTGGTGAAGACCGGCGCGGCGGAACCGGTCAGGATGGTGCCGACC
>DATIOP010000504.1:0-4654 GCA_035472975.1 Gemmatimonadales bacterium | reverse complement strand
GCCGCGTTGGCCTGATCCTGGGTTTCGATCACGCCCATCCGGCGGTAAATGATCTTGCGCCAGTCGCGCCCACGGCCTCCAGTGCCCCGGTTATCCACGCTCGCGACCAGGTATCCCTTCTGCGCAAGCATCAGGTGCCACAGGTAGGTCGAGCCGCCCCACGAATCGAGAACGGTCTGTGAGCCGGGACCGCCGTACACAGTGAAGAGAATCGGATACTTGCGGCCGGGATTGAAGTCGGGCGGCTTGATGATCCAGCCGTTCAGCTTTACGCCGTCTCCCACATCCACCTGGAAGAACTCCTGAGGACCTTTGCGGAGGGCTGCGACTTTCTCCTTGAGCGCCTGGTTCGCCACCAGAACCCGCACCGACTGATGGGTCGGCAGTCTGACCAGGTCTACCGTCGTCGGAGTGCCAAATTTCGTGTAGTAATGAAAGGCATAGCGAGCGTTGGGACTGATGTCGTAGCGGTGAGTGCCGGACTGTCCCGGCGGAGTCACCCGTTCCGCCTTACCCTTGCCGTCCAGGCTCACCCGGTAGAGGTAACTCTGAGTGGGATTCTCGGGCGACGCGATGTAGTAGAGCCACCCTCCCGTGGTATCAACCGCCACCTCACCGTCACCCAGCACGTCGAAGGAGCCAGGCGTGAGCAGACGCTCGCTCTTTCCGTCCCGCGAAACCGCGTAGACGTGTTCCCAGCCGTCCTTCTCACTGGTCCAGAGAAAACTCTTTCCACCCTTGAGCCAGGCCTGGTTGTCGTTGACGTAAACCCAGGCGCTGTCGGTGTCGACGATTATCTGACGCACCTTCCCGGTTTGCGCGCTGCCGAGCCAGACCGTGTTGGAGTTCTGCAGCCGGTCGAGCTGCTGGATGACGACCTCGTTCGAGTTCGCCGCCCAGTCCATGCGGGCGAGATAGTTGTTGCGCGGATCGCCGGGCATCTCGAGCCAGCGGATGGGGCCGCCATCGGCGCCCACGACCGCAACCCGGGCCGCCGAGTTCGCCTCGCCCGCCTTGGGATACTGGATGGGAACGACCTTCGAATAGAGCGAGTCGGTGTAGTCGATCAGGTTGAAGTCGCGCACGCTGTCGGCCACCAGCTGCCAGAACGCGATGCTCTTGCCGTCCGGACTCCAGCGCCAACCGTCCCGGTCGTCCAATTCCTCTTCATAGACCCAGTCGAAGGTGCCGTTAATGACCGTCCGGGATCCGTCGCTGGTGAGCTGGGTGATCTTGCTGCTCGCCAGGTCTTCGACATAGAGATTGAACTCCCGGACATATCCGACCCGTCGCCCATCAGGGGAGAACTTGGCGAACATGAGAGTGGACGGCTTAGCCGCCGAGCCGCCGAGCTTCCGCAGCTTTCCGCTGGTTAGATCGAGAACCCAGTAGTCGCCCCGGGTGTTCTGCCGCCACACCGGCTGGGAGTTGGTGAAGATCAGAAGCTGCTTCTGGTCCGGGGACCAGGCATAGTCTTCGATCTCGAGTGAGGCGGTATCCCCAGCCGGGACCAGCTTGGCAGCCGCGACAAGCACATCTCGCGCGCCGGTCTCGGTGTTGTACCGCACGATGTCCTGGCCCGCGCCCTCCTTCGAGTCCTCCTGTATGGTGTAGGAGGTACCGCCGGCCAGCCACCGAGCCGGACCGAAGAGCTCTGGCTTGAATTCGGGCGAACCGTAGATGCGCCGAACCGAGAGGAGTGATGGGTCGTCAGTCTGGGAAAAGCCTGGACGCGCAACGAGCGCGAGCAGGGTGACAACCTGGATTGCCCCTGCTCTAAGGAAAGCGATGCGGCGCACGATGGAACCTTCCGGATCGGGGGAAGAGGAAAAACCGGAGCAGAAGATAGGGCTACTACGGAGCGCGGGGTAGCTGGTGTCACCGGCCTTGCCTGGGCCGGCTAGGCGATGACCTTCTTGAGGAATTCGCCAGTATAACTCGCCGCTTTCCTGACCACCTCCTCCGGCGGGCCCTGGGCCACGACGGTCCCGCCCGCTTCCCCACCCTCCGGTCCCAGATCGATGATCCAGTCGGCCGTCTTGATGACGTCGAGGTTGTGCTCGATGACGATGACGCTGTTGCCTTTGTCGACCAGGCGGTGGAGCACTTCGAGCAGCAGGCGGACGTCCTCGAAATGGAGTCCGGTCGTCGGTTCGTCGAGAATGTAGAGCGTCCGGCCGGTGTCTCGCTTAGCCAGCTCGGTTGCCAGTTTGACCCGCTGAGCTTCGCCGCCAGACAGGGTAGTCGCCGCCTGCCCCAGGTGGATATATCCCAGTCCCACGTCATTCAGCAGATCGAGCTTCTCGGCAATCCGGCGCTGGGCCTCGAAGAACTCGAGTCCGTCGGAGACGGTTAGATCCAACACGTCCGCGATGCTCTTGCCCTTGTAACGCACCTCGAGGGTTTCCCGGTTGTAGCGCCGCCCCTTGCACACCTCGCAGGGCACGTACACGTCGGGGAGGAAGTGCATTTCGATTTTCACCAGCCCATCGCCCTCGCAGGCCTCGCAGCGTCCCCCCTTCACGTTGAAGGAGAATCGCCCGGGCCCGTAGCCCCGCATCTTGGCCTCGGGAAGCTGAGTGAACAGCTCACGAATCGGCGTGAAGAGCCCGGTATACGTCGCGGGATTGGACCGCGGGGTCCGCCCGATCGGGCTCTGGTCGATATCGATGACTTTGTCGATGTGAGACAAGCCCTCGATCCGGGTGTGCTGACCGGGAATTACCTTCGCGCGGTAGAAGTGCCGAGCCAGGCCGCGATAGAGGATGTCGGTGATGAGACTCGATTTCCCGGAGCCGGAAACACCGGTCACGGCCACGAACAACCCGAGCGGAAAGTCCACCGTGAGGTTGCGGAGATTGTTGGCCTTGGCTCCGACGACCCGGAGAATCTTCTTCGGCTCGGCGGCGCGGCGGCTCAACGGCACGGGGATGCGGAGTTCACGACGGAGATAGCGCGCCGTAAGCGAAGTGGGATGCTTCAGCACGTCCGTGACAGGACCTTCAGCCACCACCTCGCCACCAAAGCGCCCCGCGCGCGGACCCAGGTCGATCAGATGATCGGCCGCCCGGATGGTATCCTCGTCGTGCTCGACCACGATCACGGTGTTGCCGAGGTCCCGGAGTTCCCGGAGCGTGCTCAGGAGGCGCTCGTTGTCCCGCTGGTGCAAGCCGATGCTCGGCTCGTCCAGGATGTAGAGAACTCCCACCAGGCGAGAGCCGATCTGCGTTGCGAGCCGGATCCGCTGGGCCTCCCCGCCGGAAAGAGTCCCCGCGGAGCGGTTGAGGGTGAGATAGTCGAGCCCCACGTCACGCAGGAATCGAAGCCGGTCGCACACTTCCTTTAGAATCGGTCCTGCCACCTCAGGATCCAGCCCCTGACTGCCGGGACCGCTCTTGATCGGAAGCCCCTGGAAGAACTCCAGCGCTTGCACGATGGAGAGCTCTACCACCTCTCCAATGCTCTTCCCCGCTACCAGCACCGAGAGGCTTTCGGGCTTGAGTCGCCTCCCTTTGCAGGCTCCGCAGGGCTGCTCGATCATGTACTCCTCGAGCTGCACCCGGACCGAATCGCTGGTGCTCTCGCGATAGCGCCGGGCGACGTTGACGAGAATGCCTTCCCATTCGCTCTCGTAGTCGTCCCGGCTGCGCCCCGCCTCGACGGTGTATTTGATCTTCCGGCCTGCGGCGCCGTGCAGCAGGGCATTCTTGGCGGCCTCGCTGTGGGACCGCCAAGGTGCGGCAAGATCGAACTTGAATGCCTTGGCCAGAGTCGGGAGCACGATCTTGCGGAGATATCCCGAAGGCTCTCCCCACGGCAGCACGACTCCTTCGAGAATCGAGATGCTGGGATCGCCAAGGACCAGATCGGCGTTCACCTCGCGCCGGGTCCCGACTCCGTGACATTCGGGGCAGGCGCCGAATGGTGAATTGAAGGAGAACTGGCGGGGTTCGAGCTCGGGCAGGGAGAGGCCGCAGACCGGGCAGGCGAAGCGCTCGCTGAACAGCTGGGAGACGGGAGACGGGAGACGGGAGACGGGCCCGCTTTCCATGTTCCGCCTTCCATCCTCAGTCTCCCCGTGTCGAACAACCTCGACCACACCTTCGGCGGCCTTGAGCGCCGTTTCAATCGAATCGTTGAGCCGGGTCCGGTCGGCCGGCCGAACGATGAGACGATCAACCACCACCGCGATATCGTGGTTCTGGCGGCGATTGAGGGTTGGCACCTGGTTCAGGTCGTAGACTCCGCCGTCAACCCGGACCCGTACGAATCCCTGCTTGCGAATATCGTCGAAGAGTTCCTTGAACTCGCCTTTGCGACCACGAACCAGGGGCGCCAGGATCTCGATCTTGGTGTCTTCGGGCCAGCCTAGTACAGATTCAACAATCTGGGCGGCGCTCGATCGTTCTACGGGGCTGCCATCGTTGGGGCAATGCGGTACACCGACCCGGGCCCAGAGCAGCCTCAGGTAGTCGTAAACCTCGGTAACGGTCCCTACGGTTGATCGCGGGTTGTGTCCGGCTGACTTCTGCTCGATCGCGATGGCCGGGGAGAGCCCTTCGATCGCGTCGACGTCCGGCTTCTCCATCAGGCCGAGGAACTGCCGGGCATAGGCCGACAGGGATTCGACGTAACGGCGCTGGCCTTCGGCGTA
>DATIOP010000503.1:0-2212 GCA_035472975.1 Gemmatimonadales bacterium | reverse complement strand
CAGTGCCTGGGCCTTGTCCGTCTGACCAGTTGCGCGGTAGGCGTTGGCCAAGGCCTTCTGGGCGCCCAAATCATCCGGCACCCGCTGCAGGTACTTCTCGAACATCGGGATCGCCTCGGCGGCCTTGCCGGCGTTGAGGAGGAGTGCGCCGGTGTTGAAGAGGGCTTGATCGCGCAGCTTCAGTTGTGCCGTGTCGGTCGGCTCGGTTGTAGCGGCCTTGGTGTAGTAGACCAGCGAGCTGTCGGGCATCTTCTGGGTGTTGTAGATCTCGGCCATGTTCATGTAGGAGAGCGGCGCGTCACGGTAGATGCTGTTTGCCGCCGTGAACATGACCAGCGCGGAATCCATCGTGTTGTTCTTCCGGAATTCACTGCCCGCGTTTACCAGGGATGCCCAGGCCCGATACCGCTGCTTGTCGGTGTCGGCTTTGCACGCGGGTGTGATCTTCTCAACCTTGGTGAAGGCGGAGTCGGTGCCGATCAGATCGCCCTGCTGGAGATAGTTCCGCCCCAGCCAATACCAGGCTGCGGAGCTCCCGCTTTGACCGCTGCCGATGGCTTCCGAGATGACCCGCACGCCGTCGCGGAGCATTCGGTTCCGGGCATCAGGGTTGGATGATTCCAGCGCACTCTTCAGGTACGTCTTTCCGCTGCTGACTTTGAAATCGCCGCCTGTGAGCTTACACGCGGGATCCACCAGCTTCTGGTCGAGCCCACCCGTCACGCGGCTGGCAATCGCCGACTGCTGCGCCGCGGCGGGGGCCGCTGCGAGCAGGAGGAAGCCCACCGCAATCAATCTTCTCATCACGACTCCTCTTTCAGTGTTCGGGATGTGTCGGGCGCCACCGCGGCGACCTTTGCGAGCGCGCGGGTCTGCACCTCACGCGAGATCTCGAGCGCTGGCCTGCCCAGTCGTCGGGCTGCCGTGCTCACGTCGTCGAACTCAGGCTTGGCCCGGGGTCCACTCGGCGCTTCCAGGATCTTTACGCGAACCGAGACACCAGGGGCGATTTCAATCTCCACCTGGTGCCTCGGCAGGGTAACGCGTTCCATGGTCCACCGTCGGACACCAGCGGTCGTACTGTGCAGAAAGAGTGCCTCTACAACTCGGTCTGCCGCAGAGGGTTCCGCGATCGCCTCCAGGCGGAAGCCGGGCCTGCCCTTCTTCATATGCGTAGGCCAGACTTGAACATCCAAGGCCCCGGCGGAGGTGAGGGCCTCTCTCAGGGGCTCGAAATACTCCGGGCTCAAATCGTCCAGATCGGTGGACAGTGTCACCACTTCTCCGGCCTCGCCAGCGGGCTCCGCGATGATCAGCCGGAGCGCGTTGGGATAGGACTCCGGATCGCGACCACCGGCTCCCCATCCACTGGCCGTGGCGCGCCAACGCGAGGGCGGACGCCCGGCGCTCAATACTCTGAGAAGAACGGCGCCGGTAGGAGTCGTCGCTTCTCCAGTCACTGGTCCGTTGGGTCCAATCTCGATTCCCTCGAGGAGGCGGGCGGTAACCGGTGCCGGAACCGGCAGCACTCCGTGGGCGGCGCGAATCCACCCTTCCCCCAGTGCAACGGGTCGGTTGTGGACCCGCTGAATTCCCAGGCGCTCAAAGCCTTCGATTCCACCCACGACGTCCACCATGGCATCGACGGCTCCGACTTCATGAAGAGCCACGTCCTCCGCGGCCACACCGTGGATGCGGCCTTCCTCTTCCGCCAGCAACCTGAAGGCACGTATGGCGCGATGGCGTACCCAATCGGAGAGCGGTGCGTGCTCCAGCGTCGCGATGAGATTCCCAACATGGTGATGCGGAGCGTGGGACTGGTGCGAATGCTGGGAGTAGTGCGTTCCGGGGGCGTGCGAGTGGGGTTCGGTCCACAAGGGGTTCGGATGTTCCACCTCACCGTGAGGGGAGTGGACCGTGACCTTGGTGGATGCAATGCCGCAACGGAGTACTCGGGAGATTTCCACTCTAGCGCCGGAGAACCCGAGACGTCCGGGCAGGGCCTCCAGCCATTCGGGTGCGGCACCGGCGTCGATCAGGGCGCCGAGCAGCATGTCCCCGCTGATTCCTGCTGCAGGATCCAGAATAGCGAATCGACCCGCGGTCATGCTGGAATATCGCTCCCCGTCGAGGGGAGAGGCAAATCGGGGCTTTGACGATAAAGCCACCCGGCACCGGTGTTGAAGACGACGATTTGCTCCTCCGGCCGCAC
>DATIOP010000502.1:0-2973 GCA_035472975.1 Gemmatimonadales bacterium | reverse complement strand
TCGTTCTCGGCGCGATCGAAGACGCGGGTGAGCTCACGGCTCAACGTCGGTTCGGCGGTCGCCCCGGCCTGGGTGGGAAACTTGGCGATTTCGCGCTCGATCTCCTCCAGCAGAGCGGTGATGTTGAGGCCGGATTTCTGGAGCAGCGGGCGCACGACGCCTTCGCTCTGGTTCAGCAGGGCGGCGAACAGGTGGGCGTCATTGGTAACAGGATTGCCCCGCCGTGCAGCGTCGGCGCCGGCGTCGCGAAAGGCCTCTTGGGCCTTGATGGTCAGTCGTTCAGGTCTGATCATTGGGGGATTTTCTCACTCGGGCCCCGCGATGGCAAGCGGTGTACCCGATTTCCCTGCCGTATTGACAGGCGGCTCGGCGGACTGGCGGACGAAGGAGCGGACGGCGGACGAACTGACCGGACCAACTGAGCGGACCGGCGGTGGGAGGGCGACTCTAACTCAGCAGGCCGTTGCTAAACCGTCCGCCTGTCCGCTCCGTTCGTCCGCTCCGTTTGTCCGTTCTGTTGGTCCGCCCGTCCGCCAGTCCGCCGCCGCTTCACTTTCGTGCAATCAGCTTCAGCGTAAACCGCTGGCCATCCACCGAGAGCTGTGCGTAGTAGACCCCTGGCGTCACCTCACGCTTGCCATCAGCAAACTTCCCGTCCCAGAACGCCTCGTAAGCCCCGCAGCTCAGATGGATATCGTTGATTGGTTCTCCATTCAGATTGTGTAAGACCGGTACTGCCACTGCCTGCACCAGCACGTTGTAGATCTTCAGACTAACCAGGGGCTGATGGCCTCGCTCACAGACTTCGGGATGAATGACGAACGGAATCGTCGTCGAAGGGAAAAAGGGATTTGGGAAGTTGTCACGCAACTCTATGGGCGGCGGTGGGCCGCGCTCCTGGGCGGCCATGGGACAAGTTGCCAGCGCCAGGATTGCGAGGCTCCACCCCGGCCAGCGCAAACTGACCATGGGTCACCTCATTGCTTTATTAGGCAAAAATGTCCGGCTGGCAGACGGCAGGCAAGGCGGGCTCACTGACCGACCAGCCGGCGGGCGTCCCCCGAGCGGACCGTGACTCGTTCGCGATCAGCCCACTCCAATAAGGGGATCAAGAACTTCCGGCTCAGGCCCAGACGCTCCCGGAGGGCCGGTGGGGTAATCGGACCCTTGGAGCCTAGGTCAAGCAGGGCCGCGCGAAACTGTCCCAGAGCTTCCGCCGAGTAGTATCGCTCCGGCTCCACCTGAGAGATCGCACCGCTCCGCGCGGCGAGACGCAGGGCGTCCCGCACCCCCTTCGCCCCGGCGGCTTGCTCCAACTCGGCGAGATCAGGTGGGGTCAACCCTCCGGCTCGTACCAGATCGACCAGGCGGCCGATAAGGGCGGACCCGCCCTCGACACCGGGCTTGAAGTCGGGAGTGTGAACGAACCCCTCCGCCGCCACGAGTCGCTTCGCTGCCACCAGCCGCTGCAGCGCCGCATCCACCATGTGCGGCGGTTGTCGGACGCCGTGGCGCAACGTTTCCTGAGGGGTTCCCTGCTCGGCAGGATGCGCCCGCTGGTAGCTCGCGACCGCAGTCATCAACTGTGACTGAACCAGCTCGAGTTGGTCTTCCGGCACGATCCAATTGGACGGGAGCCGGGCCGCACCCGTGATCGCCACCTGGCCGGAGGCGCCGGATGTAATGCCTAGAAGGAGCGGAAGTCGCCCACTCTCGAGACCGGCGGGTCTGCGTCTTACGAGTGCCTCCCCGCGTCGTGCGGGGTCCTGCTCCGTCAGCCCGGGCTCGAGCGCCGAAGAGCGGCGGGGAGGATCAGGGTCGGTGATCCATCCACCTCCAATCGTCTCCACCGGACTGTAGCTGCGCACCACGAACCGGTCTCCTCCCCGCGCCACCGTCGGCGTTTCCAGCAGCAGGCGAATCGCACCCGTTTGCCCCGGCAGCAAGGGAGACTTGAGACGTACCCTTGCCAGAACTTCGGCAGACCCCAGATGAACCCGCACCCGGCCCCGGTGGGAGAGCTGGCGTGGCGCGGACGGGATCAAGGTCACCACGGCATCGAGTACGGTCGTCGCGGCCCAGGGTTCGGTTTCCCGGACCAGCACGTCGCCCCGGTGAATGTCTTCGCGCTCGATTCCCGCAATGCCGACCGCCGTGCGCGCTCCCGGGACGCTTCGCTCGAGATCGCTGCCGTGATTCTGGATGGTCCGCACTCGTCCCACACGCCCGGAAGGAAGGACACGCACCGTCTCTCCCCGGGCGAGGCTCCCCGACCATGCGGTCCCGGTCACCACGGTTCCCACGCCGGTAACCGAGAGCGCGCGATCGATCGGAAGGCGAAACAGGTCGTCGAGTGGACGCGACGGGAGACGCTCCGCGAGTTCCCTGATCCGCTCGCGCAACTCAGTGATGCCATCCCCCCGAGTCGCTGAAACGAGTATCGGTGAAGAAAAGGCGACCGGGCCCTCCGAGAGCCACTCGCCGACCTCGAGTGCCACCATCTCGGCCCACTCGCGTTCGACCGTATCCACCTTGGTGATCACCGGAATGCCGGCGGGTATCCCCAGCTGCTGGACCACCGCCAGGTGTTCCCTGGTCTGGGGCATGACGCCTTCGTCCGCCGCCACCACGAGCAGGACGAGATCAATCCCGGCCGCGCCCGCAACCATGGTGCGCACCAGATCCTCATGGCCCGGGACATCCACTACCCCGGCGGTAACTCCGTCGCCCAGATCGAGCGATGTGAAGTGAAGGTCGAGGGTGATGCCGCGCCGCTGTTCTTCCGCGAGAGGATCCATGCGGCGGCCGGTGAGCGCTTCGAGCAACGTCGACTTGCCGTGATCGATGTGCCCCGCGGTTCCAATGATCATGCGGCGCTCCAGCTCCGGGCGCACCAGAACTCGAGGCCGGGCAACTCGGCGCCTTCGCCGAGGTGATACCTGATGTATCGGGTTATCAGCCTGCGGTGGGCGG
>DATIOP010000501.1:0-7113 GCA_035472975.1 Gemmatimonadales bacterium | reverse complement strand
ATCATCGCGTAGACGCTGGCGAGCGGGAACGCGGGATTGCGCACGTAGTACGCAGATCCGAGCAGGCCCTCTTCCTCACCGCTGAAGGCCACGAACACGACGGTGCGCGCCGGTGGCTGTGCGGCCAGCCTGTGGGCGATGCGGATGAGTGACGCGGCGCCCGACGCATTATCATCGGCCCCGTTGTGCACCTTTCCGGTGCTGTCCGGGTCAAGACTCCCGAAGCCGCCGCGGCCGAGGTGATCGTAGTGGGCGCCAACCAGAATGATCTCATCCCGCAGCCTGGGATCCCGGCCCGGCAGCACTCCGATCACGTTCTTCCCCGTGACCCCGCCGATTCCGGCGTGAGCTGCTGCAGGTGCGTCCCGGGAGACGGTAAAGTTCTGGAACCAGCCACCGGGCGAGGGGATCAGCCCAACTTTCTTGAACCGGCGGGCGAGATAGGCCGCAGCGCTATCGGCGCCGGGCGAACCGATCATCCGGCCCTCGAGCTTGTCGTCGCTCAGGTACCGGACGTCATTGAGCAGGGAGATAGCGTCGGCGGTAGACTGGGCGAAAAGTGGTCCGGTCAGGGCCACCAACATGAGGCTCACCGCGGCCGATAGCTTCGCCCGCGGAGTCAGTTTTACGGTGATCGGCATAGGCGGGAAAAGGTAAAGTGTTCCCCGTCGGGCTAGAAGTGGAGCAGTGATTCACTGTGCAGCATTGGCGTAAAGCATTGCTGCACCAAGGGCTAGGGAGTATCTTCGAACGTTGCCCACACCCTCAATGACCGATTCCGCAGCGACGCTTTCGGCCCTCGCCAAGGTCGTCTTCCTGCTCCGTGACAAAACGGATGCCCAGGAAGAGCAGCGAGGGGCGTTCCGGGCCTTTGCCCAGGGCTTGGGTGGGAGAGATTTGAGTGTCACTCTAACCGACCGCGGCTTCACGGTCGGGGCGGATGAAGTCCCGTTCGGATCAGTGCCCATCGATGCCCTTCACGGGCAGCTCGCCGCGATAGGAGTCGGAGGATTTCGCCTGCCGGCCGGCTTGATGATGCCGGCGCTGTTGACGCTGGTCCGCGCCATATCGGTTCCTCCCGGCACGTACGGTTCCTTCGATCACCTGATGGCGAGACTCGATGCAGCCGGCTCCGGAGCGGTTCAAGTCTCCCCGATCGATCCGGAACTCACGAAAAAGCCGCGACCCGATCCCAACACCAAGAAAGACGATGGGTCGCTCGAGGATCTGGGGCCCGATGCCCTGAGCGAGGCGCAGGTCGGTCTGATGCACTTCGCGACCCTGGAGCTTCATACCGTGAATCCGGTTCAGGACACGGTAACCCGGCTTGAAGCGGAGACGTCCTCACGAGGTACCGCCGATCTCCTCAACGAGCTGGTGGCCTCGGCGGAGCTCGCGGCGCGTCAAAAGGAATGGCCAACCCTTCTCCAAGCGGCTCATTCTCTGATCGAGCTGGAGACCAAGGGAGGCGAAGCGGCGGAGCACCGGGGCTACGGTATCGCACTCCGGCGCATGCTTCCGCGCTCCGCGTTGGAGCGTCTGGCGAGACTAGTGGCCAGCGCCCCTCATCGCGCCGAAGCTATCGTGGTCATGCGCCGGATGGGGGCCGACGCGACCGAGGTTCTCCTCCACGAGATGGCCACCGCCGAGGATGCAACCGACCGGCGGGCCTATTTCAATGCCCTCAAGGAGATGACCGAGGGCACCAACCTGCTGGTTCACATGCTGAGCCACGACGACTGGTTCGTCGTGCGCAATGTGGCCGACCTGGCCGGGGAACTGAGAATCGAGAATGCCGTTCCCCAGCTGGCCAAGCAGGTCGACCATGCCGACGAACGGGTCCGGAGGGCAGTCGCGGGAGCGCTCGGGAAGATCGGGGGGAACGCCGCGGCCGAGGCACTCCGGCATGCCTTGAAGGACTCATCGCCGGGTGTGCGGATGCAGGCGGTCGCCAACCTGGACGGAAGGAAGACTCAGGGGCTCGCGATGAGCCTCGCGATCGCAGCCGAGGACGAATCAAAGCCTGACATTCAGCGCGAGATGTATCTTGCCCTCGGCCGGATCGGGTCCAAAGACGCGATCAACGCGCTGCAGAAGGCCGCAGAGCCTAGCCGCCGGCTCTTCAAGCGGAAGTCGACCGCGTCGCGGCTGGCCGCGATCGAGGGGCTGCACCTCGCCGGTCCCTCGGCGGCCAATGCGATAAAGGGATTTGTGCAGGACCAGGACCCCGAGGTTCGCGCCGCCGCCGAGAAGGCCCTTTCAACGATGTGGGCCTGACCGCCCGTCAGCGAGGAATCAGGTCGGTAGACGGGCCGATTCTCCGAGTTGCACCCGCGAGTACCCGCGCCGCGCGCTCCAGATCTTCCAGAGAGACCATCTCGTTCGGGCTGTGCATGTAGCGAAGCGGGACCGACACCAGCGCGGTTGCCACACCGCGATGGGCCGTGAAGATGGCGTCGGCATCGGTCCTGGTTTCGCGAGGCGCTGCCTCGAGCGTGTAAGGAATCCCTTCGGCTTCCGCTTCGGCCATGAGCAGGTCCAGGACAACGGGATTCACCGAGGCTCCGCGGGTGAAGACCACCCCTCCGCCAAGTCGATAGTCGCCGTGTTTCCGCTTCTCCAATCCCGGATAATCGGTTGCGTGAGTCACGTCGACCACGAGAGCGACGTCGGCCAGTAGGCCGGTTGCGGAGGTTCGGGCACCACCTCCGGTATACGCGATTTCTTCTCGAGTGGTAGCCACGGCCGTGACCGATGCTGTCGGACGCTTCGCCGAGAGGAGTCGCAGCGCTTCGAGCACGACGAAGGCACCCACCCGATTGTCGAGCGATCGGCTAACGATCCGGCCGTTGGGAAACTCCACAACACTCGAGGCAAGGACGCCAGCATCGCCGACCCGCACGCGGCCCTGCGCCTCGGCGCGGCTGGCAGCCCCGATGTCGATCCACAGGTCCTCGGCTTTGGAAACCTTGTCCCGATCGTCCTTCTGCATGAGGTGAATGGCGCGTTTCCCGATGACGCCCGGTACCGGGCCGTCGCGACCGAGCAGGAAGACCCGCTGTCCCACGAAGACCTGATGGTCCCATCCGCCGATTCCCTCGAAACTCAGGTATCCATCGTCATCGATGTAGGTGACCATTACCCCAATCTCATCGATGTGGCCGGCGAGCATGATTCGGGGGGCCCCCTCGGGATTGATCACCGCGAAGGAATTACCGCTGACGTCCGCGCTCACCCGATCGGCGAAGCGCTCGGCTTCGGCACGCCAGATTCGGGAGGGCAGGGTTTCGAAGGATGATGGCCCCGGCGAGTCGAGCAGGGTCTTGAGGAACGTGAGCTGGTGCTGATCCATTCGCAGTTCTACCTCTCTCGGTGAAAGGCCGGGCGGCTAATCTGGTGGTGCGTGAGGCTTTGTCTAGGCGGTCGAGGTTAAGCTCGGGCAAACGGGTCCATTTCGGACCCGACCTTACCGTAATAAAACCAGTCAGCAGCTACTTCTACCCAAATTCGCTATGTTGTTGTAATCACAATAATATCAGGTACTTGACCAGATGCTTAATATGATTGTTAGGCTTGGTGTACTGTATTTAACATTGACATCTGCTGCGGCAACGAGCATCATTACGCCGCTCCCAGGGGCGGTGGTGGTGGACGGGAAAACGGCTGGGCTGCCTACGCTTACTCTGGATAGGTCCATGACGTTGACCCGTCACGTCGGGCTCCTCGCCCCCGCGGCCGCGCTGTCGCTCCTTGCCTGTTCCGCTCCCGCCCAGTCCGGCGGTCTCGATCCTGCCGAGCTCACGTCGATCGAAGTCACACCGACCAGTGTGACCATGGCTCCGAATGCCAATCAAGTCTTCGCTGCGCAGGGCTTCTGGAGTGACGGCAGTCATGGGACGGTGCCGGTCACCTGGACAGTCTCTGGCGGCTCCATGGCGGCCAACGGCACCTACACGGCCTCGGCGACGCCGGGAACCTACGTGGTGCGCGCGGTCTTTCAGGGTGGTGGCTACGGCGACTCGGCCGTGGTGACAGTCGACACTGGTTCTCCTCCTCCGCCTCCGCCACCTCCGCCTCAGCTGGTCTCCCTTGATGTAACCCCGGCTAGCGTGACTCTCGATCCAGGTGAGAACCGCACTTTTGTGGTGCAGGGCCAGTGGTCGGATGCAGTCTCCCGTCCGGTGACTGTGATGTGGAGTTCGACGGGCGGCACGGTCTCGACCAGCGGCGCCTACACCGCGGGCCCGACCGCGGGGAGTTTCGTGGTACGCGCAATTGCCTCGGGCACGACGATCGGAGATTCGGCTGCCGTGGTAATCCGGGATACGACTTCAGCACCGCCGCCTCCGCCTCCGCCGCCACCCCCTCCTCCGCCGACTACACTCGTGCAGGAGGGCTTTGAGGACGCGGGCTTCGCGGCGCGTGGGTGGTATGACAACACCAACCTCACGATCACTGCGGCGGAGCACCGGCCGGGCGGCACCCAGTCTCTCGAGGCGACGTTCAACCAGGGGTCCTCAACCCCGACTTTCGGCAACTCGATGCGGATCCGCTTCACACCCACCGAGAGTGTCTATCTGAGCTACTGGGTGAAGTACAGCGCAAACTGGGTGGGATCCGCGGTGAGCTATCACCCCCATGAATTCCAGTTCATAACCGACGAGGACGGTCAGTGGATTGGGCCTTCGGCCACCCATTTGACGACGTATGTTGAGCAGAATTATCAGAACGGCGGAGTTCCCATCCTGTCGATGCAGGATGCTCTCAATATCGACGCCGCAAATGTGCATCAGGATCTGTCGCTGATCACCGAGACTCGGGCGGCCGCTGGGTGCAATGGTGACACCGACGGATACGTGACGGACTGCTATCAGTCCGGCACCGCGTGGCGCAACGTTAAGCAGTGGAAGGCGGCCCAGGTCGCTTTCCAGCCCTCCCCGGGTCCGGGATACAAGAACGACTGGCATCACGTCGAGGCCTATTTCCAGCTCAATACCATTCAGGGGGGTAAGGGGCAGACCAATGGCATCGCCCAGTACTGGTTTGATGGGCAACTGCTGATCGACCACCAGAACGTGCTGTTCCGGACCGGGATCCACTCGACCATGAAGTTCAACCAGTTCCTCATTGCCCCGTTCATTGGAGTGGGATCGCCGGTCACCCAGACCATGTGGGTGGATGACCTGGTCATCCAGACCGCGCACCCGTAGGAGGGTAGCGACGTAGTCCGTCCATCTCCTGTGCCTCGAGGGCGGCGCGAATCCGTATCGCGCCGTCCACCACACGGGGACCGGGCCTCGAGGTATAGCTGTTCCCATCAAGGATCCAGGTCTCGGTTTCGGTCAGCAGCTTTACGGCTTCGGGATCCCGCACATCCGCCAGCTCCTCCTCGGAACGATTGACCCCGAAGCCACAGAGCATCACCAGCAGCAGGTCCGGTTTGAGGCGAACCACCTCCGACCACGACCGCTGCGTCGAGTGGGCACCGGGCCGAGCGCCGACGTCTTCTCCTCCCGCCGCATGGACCAGCTCGGGTACCCAATGCCCCGCGAAGTAGAGCGGGTCCAGCCATTCGATGCAGAGAACGCGGCGCTTAGGCTCAAGCCCCGAGTGGTTGAGTCCATCCTCGGAGACCTGACGCAGTTTCAGCTCGAGGTTCTGAACCAATTCTTCGGCGGCTTTGACCATTCCAACTGCGCGTCCCACCGTCTGGATGTCTTCCAGAACTCCGCCAAGATCGCGCGCTCTAAGCGGAACAATCTCCGGTGGCGAGGACATCGTATCGGCAAGCCGGTAAACTTCACCGTCAGCGACCGCGCAGACTTCGCACAGGTCCTGGGTGAGGATCAGATCGGGAGCCAGGGTCTCCAGCACTCCTGCTTGGAGCGCTATCACCGGCTTCCCTTCTGCCTGTATTCCACGAACCTGGGCGTCGATCCGCGCGCTGGAGAGAGAAGAATCCACCGGGGTCCGGGTGACCCTCGGTAATTGAAGAATCGATGCCGGGTAATCACACTCGTGGCTGATGCCGACCAGTAGAGTCTCGCATCCGAGGGCCGCGACGATCTCGGTACCCGCCGGCAATAGTGAAACGATACGCATCAACCTTCGATCATCCGATTAGGGGAATTGAGCAGAAGCATCACCAGTCCGACTCCCGTCACCAGCAGCAGTACTATTGTGCCCAGGGTGAGATACATCGCTGGTACCTCCTAAGGGGATCGCCTAAACTATCACCATGCATCTAGCCCGCCGAACGATCGGTTTCCGCGAGTCGGTGATTCGCGGCATGACCCGTCTCGCCAATCAGCACGGAGCCATCAATCTGGCTCAGGGGTTCCCCGACTTCCCGGCACCCGAGCTTTTGAAGGAAGCCGCCGCTCGCGCCATCCGGGACAACGTGAACCAGTACGCCATTACCTGGGGTGCGCGGCGCCTCCGGGAGGCGCTCGCCAAGAAGTACAGCGACTGGTATGGGCTCTCCGTGGATCCCGAAGCGGAGATCACGGTCACCTGTGGAGCTACGGAGGCCATGGCCGCGACTCTCATGGCCATCGTAGACCCTGGTGACGAGGTCATCGTCTTCGAGCCTTTCTACGAGAACTACGGGCCTGACGCGATTCTCTGCGATGCGCAACCAGTCTTCGTCAGCCAGGCCCCGGGGCAAGCGCTCGACCTAGAACGGCTGGCCGCTGCGTTTACCGATCGAACGCGTGCCATCGTGGTCAACACCCCCGCCAATCCCACAGGACGGGTGCTCACGAGCGACGAACTCGAGGGCATTGCCCGTCTCTGCGAACGCTTCAAGGCTTGGGCGGTGACCGACGAGATCTATGAGCACATTCTGTACGAAGGCAAACACATCCCGCTCGCTACCCTGCCCGGAATGAGGGAGCGCACCGTGACCATCAGCGGCGCCTCCAAGACCTTCAGCATCACCGGCTGGCGAATCGGGACCATCATGGCGCCGGCCCGCGTGACGGATGCCATACGCAAGGTCCACGATTTTCTCACGGTCGGTGCCCCAGCCCCTCTACAAGAGGCGCTGGCTGTCGCAATGGAAACGCTTGGACCGGAGTACTACCAGGGACTCGCGGCCGACTATCGCCGGAG
>DATIOP010000500.1:0-12215 GCA_035472975.1 Gemmatimonadales bacterium | reverse complement strand
GCCGGGATCGATCCCCCAGAGCCCGACGTCGCTGAACCCGGGTGTATCCACGATGAAGGCGTCGGGTCCGACCGGGACCATCACGGCTGAGACGGTGGTGTTGGCACCCCGCTTGATCCGGGCACTGATTTCTCCGGTACGAAGCGCCAGGCCCGGCTCCAGCGCATTCAGCAGACTCGATTTCCCCGCTCCTGAAGGGCCGGCTACGACGGTCACCCGGCCTGCCAGTCGCGGCTTCAGCGGTTCGCGACCCGCGCCGGTCCGGACGCTGGTACGGAACACCGGATAGCCGGCGCGCTGGAACCGGGCCGCCAGGTCATCTCCCGGATCGAGATCGGTCTTGTTGAGGACGACTGCCGCCGCGATATCATTCGCCGCGGCCACGACGAGAAGCCGATCGATCAGCTGGGGAATGGGGAGAGGATTGATGGTCGCGGTGACGACGAGAACTTCATCCACGTTCGCGGCCACCGGGCGGGGTCCACGGCCATCGGGGACTCGCCTCGCGAGGAGACTGTGCCGCTCCTCGACCAGTGAGATCCCGAAGGCGTCGGCCACGCCGGATTCGGCGTCGAGCCGCACGTGGTCGCCAACCACCACGCGAGTCTCGCCCCGCTTCGCCTTGCCCCGCAGGACGGCCCGCACGACCCCCTGCTCGGTCGCGACCCGGTAGACCGACCCGTCGCGCTCCAGCACCGTGCCGCGAAGCAGAGTCACCACTCCTCCGGACCGCGGGCGATGGCTTCGTCCAGCGCGCTCTTCACATCGTAGAGCGAAAGCGCCTTGATCCGCTCCTCAGCCTCGCTCGCGTTCCGGCCCCAGGCCAGAACTTCGGTTTCGACGTGTCCGACCGGACGGTCGCCGGCGGGAGACCAGCGCACGAACAAAAGCGAGGCGCCGTAGCGTCCCCGCTCGTCGGGCTGCTCCTCCACGAAAATGCCGACCGAATACGGTTTCCCGTCCTGCCCCGTGAAGGCCGCCGCACGGCCGTGCTTCGCCATGTAGCCGCCCAGGGTGGCCTCGTTGCTCACGACCGGGATACGGCTTCCCTCACGACGCTGCCCATGATGAACGCGATGTTGGCGGGCCGCTCGGCAAGCCGCCGCATGAGATAGGGGTACCACTGAGTTCCGAATGGGATATACACCCGCATGTTCCAACCCTCCCGTCGCAGCCGCTCCTGGAGATCGCGCCGGACCCCGTAGAGCATCTGGAACTCGAAGCGCGACGGATCAATGCCTTCCCGCTTGGCGTAGTCCTTCGCCTCGGTGATGATCTGCTCGTCGTGGGTGGCAATGCCGGGATAGTTGCCGTTCGCCATCAGCCGCTTCATCAGCTCGACATAGGACCGGTCCACGTCGCGCTTGTCGGGAAACGCCACGGCAGGCGGTTCGAGATAGGCCCCTTTGCAGAGCCGTACCCGCGCCTTCATCTCGATGAGCCGATCGATGTCCTGCGGGGAACGGCGCAGGCAGGACTGGATGACGACCCCGGTGACTGCCGCGTAGGAACCAAAGAGTTTCTGGAAGAAGAAGTCGAGGGTCTTCTGAGTGTAGGCCGACCCTTCCATGTCGAGGCGGACGAAGGTATTCAGGGTCTTGGCCTTGTCGAGGATCGTCCGCATATTGGCGAGACAGAGATCCTCACTGATATCGAAGCCCATCTGGGTCAGCTTCAGCGACACATTGGAATTCACCCGGGTTTCCGCGATCCGATCCAGCATGCCAAGGTAGGTGTCCCGGGCCGAGGCGGCCTCGGACTCCTGGGTTACACTCTCGCCCAGGAGATCGAGCGACGCAGTGATGCCCTTGGGATTCACCGTGCGGACCGCCTCGATGGCCGACTCGACCGTCTCTCCGGCTACGAAGCGCGAGGCGAATTTGCGGGCGAGGCGATTTTTGCGGACGAAATTGAAGATCTTCGGCTGCTCGGAGAGCCAGAGAAGGCCTTTGCGCATCGGAAACGGTTGTGGGGAGTCGGAAACCACTGGGCGAGGTCAACGTAACGTTCCCCGGAGACCCCAACAAGCTTGAATAAAGATGCAGGCGGCTCTCCCGCCCGGCCGATGACCAGGATTGCCATGTGGTCAGGGCCTCGCAACATCTCGACCGCCATGATGCGAGCCTGGGAGAACCGGCCGGACACCTGGGTAGTGGACGAGCCGCTGTACGCCCACTATCTCACCCAGGTCCAGGTCAATCATCCGGGGGTTGATGAGGTCATCGCCTCGGGCGATACCGACTGGCGACGGGTGGTGAGCGGCCTGGTTGGGGAGATTCCGCGGGGCCGCGTCATCTACTACCAGAAGCACATGGCCCATCACTACCTGCCACACTTGCGGGGGGACTGGGTCCTGAGCCTGACCAACACCTTCCTGATCAGGCACCCGGCAGAAATGCTGGTGTCTCTCGCCGCGAAAATGGGACCGCCGGCGCTTCGGGACACCGGCTTGCCACAACAGGTAGAAATTTTCCGGTTGGTCCGCGAACGCCTGGGGACGACACCACCGGTGCTGGACGCGGAGGACGTGCTGCGGGACCCCAGAGGCAGCCTCCAGAAATTCTGCGCGGCGGTCGGGGTCGGCTTCAGCGAGCGAATGCTGAGCTGGCCCGCCGGTCCCCGGGAAACCGACGGCGTCTGGAGTAAGTACTGGTACGACGCGGTGGAGCGCTCGACCGGCTTCGAGCCCTATCAGCCGCGCTCCCGTGAGGTGCCGAAGTCGCTCGAGCCGCTCCTCGCCGAGTGCCTGCCTCACTATGAGGAGCTTGCTCGGCACCGTCTGGTTTCAGCCTGAAAGGATTCACTCGATGAGGCGCATCGCTACTCTGGTGCTCCTGTTGGCGGCGGCGGCGACGGGTCATTCCCAGCAGATCGCCTACCCGCCGAGCAACCGGCAGGATGTCACCGACAACTACTTCGGCCGTTCCGTCCCCGATCCATATCGCTGGATGGAGGAACTGGACAGTCCCGCGACCAAGAGCTGGGTCGAGGCCGAGAATGCAGTCACGTTCGCCTACCTGGGCAAGCTGCAGCAGCGTGACTCCATTCGCGACCGGCTTACCAAGCTGTGGAATTATCCGAGAACCCAGGTTCCGGTGAGGGTGGCGGGGGAGATCTTCTACCGGCGTAACGAGGGCCTGCAGAAGCAATCGGTCCTGTTTCGCCAGAAGACGCTCGCTGCGGAGCCCGGAGCAGTCCTCGATCCCAACACGCTCTCGCCCGATGGGTCACTCGCCGTTGCCGGATGGTCGGTGGCGCCGGACGGGAAATACGTGGCCTACACTACGGCAGAAGGTGGCTCGGACCTGCAGGACATCAGGCTGCGAGATCTCACGACCGGCAAGGACCTGGACGAGCGAGTGGGCCGGGTCAAGTTCACCGGAATTACCTGGACCAATGACGCGAAGGGCTTCTACTACTCTCGATTCAAAGGCTCGACCGAAGGAGCCGACCTCCAGGCAGCCAACAAGTTTCATCAGGTCTGGTACCACACGATCGGCTCCGCCAGCGATCGCCTGATCTTCGAACGGCCCGACAACCCGGGGGACGGGGTAGGTATCAGCGTGAGCGACGATGGCCGCTGGCTCTTCGCATTCAGCTCCAGCGGGACCTCGAACAACCGGATGTGGATCGGGGACCTTGGCAAGCCGAAGCAACCGAATCTCTCGACGCCACTCACTGTGGTGGCCCCGGATGAGGACGCGATCTACAACCCGCTGGGCGTGGTAGGGCGAACCCTCTACCTCTACACTACCTGGAACGCGCCGAATGGACGCATCGTCGCGGCGACGGTGGGGGACACGAGCCGCACCGGGTGGCGAGATGTGGTTCCCACGGGCGAGAACGCCATCAGTGAGAGCATGCTCGTGGGAGACCGGATCGCGATCGTGTACCTGGTGGACGTCCAGAGCAAGCTTAGTCTCTTCGATCTGAAGGGCGCACCACGGGGCGAGGTGAAGCTGCCGGAGCCTGGAACCGCCGCGGGGTTGAGCGGCAGGAACGACGGGACCGATTTCTTCTTCGCGTTCAGCTCCTACCTCCGTCCGACCACGATTTATCGCTACGACCTGAAGGCAGGCACGCTCTCACCCTTCCATGCCGCCGCCACTCCATTCGACGCATCGGCCTACGAAACGCGGGCGGCATTCTATCAGTCGAAGGACGGCACCAAGGTTCCGATCTTCATCACAGCCCGGAAAGGAATTACCCTCGACGGGAGCCACCCCACCCTGCTCTACGGGTACAGTGGATTCAACGTCAGCATCCAGCCGTTCTACTCACCGGCGAGCGCGGCCTGGATCGAGCTCGGCGGGGTCTATGCGGTGGCCAATCTTCGCGGTGGCAGCGAGTACGGTGAGGCGTGGCATCACGCGGGAATGCGGGACAAGAAGCAGAACGTGTTCGATGACTTCATCGCGGCCGCCGAGTTCCTGATCCATGAGGGTTATACCACGCCGCAGAATCTCGCGATTCAGGGTGGGTCCAATGGCGGGCTCCTGGTGGGCGCGGCGATGACCCAACGCCCCGACTTGTTCGGGGTGGCGCTGCCCGCGGTGGGCGTCATGGACATGCTGCGCTATCAGGACTTCACCGGCGGCCGGTTCTGGGCCGAGGAATACGGTTCGTCGGAGGATTCGACCGCGGTGGGGTATCTTCTGGCTTACTCGCCTTTGCACAACATCAAGCCGGGAACCTGCTATCCGGCGACGCTGGTGACGACCGCGGATCACGATGACCGGGTGGTCCCCAGTCACTCGTTCAAATTCGCGGCGACGCTGCAGGCGGCCCAGGCCTGCGCCAAGCCGGCCCTCATTCGGATCGAGACCTCGGGAAGTCACGGCTATCGTCCGACCGACCGGATCATCGCCGAGATCGCCGATGAGTTCGCCTTCGCGTTGGCCAATCTGGGCAACAGCGCACCCTGAACCGTCGAGGCACGACGCCATGCTGCAGGCCTTCGATCCGCGGAACAAGGATCTGGTCGTCAACATCAACGGCCGGCTGGTGCATCGGGACCAGGCCGGGGTCAGCCCGTTCGACTCCGCCGTACAGGGAGGGGATGCGGTGTGGGAAGGGCTGAGACTCTACCGGGGACGCATCTTTCGTCTCACGGAACATCTCGACCGGCTCCGCCATTCGGCCACGGCGCTCGCGTTCCAGGAAGTCCCCTCGCACGAAACCATCACCGCCGAGATCCGCCGCACGCTCGAAGCCAACAAGATGAGCGACGGAGTCCACATCCGGCTCACCCTGACCCGCGGGGTGAAAATCACTTCGGGCATGGACCCCAGACTCAACCAGTCCGGCCCTACGCTCATCGTGCTGGCGGAGCACAAGCCTCCGGTGTACGCGAAGACCGGACTCCGGCTCATCACCAGCTCCATCCGGCGATTCCCGCCCGATTGTCTCGATCCCAAGATTCATCACACCAACCTTCTGCAGTCGATTCTCGCCAAGATCGAGGCGAATACCGCGGGCGCGGATGACGCGATCATGCTCGACATTCACGGCTTCGTCGCCGAGACCAACGCCACCCATCTCTTCTTCGTCGAAGGCGGCGTCGTGAGCACCAGCCGCACCGTTGCCTGTCCCGAGGGAATCACCCGCGCGGCCGTTCTCGAACTCTGTCAGGAGCATGGGATCCCGCACCAGGTGCGCGACCTTTCACCCTCCGAGATTTACCGGGCCGATGAGGCCTTCTGTACCGGGACGATGGGAGAGATAGCCGGCGTGAGCTGGATTGACGGGCGTGCCATTGGAGCGGGTAAGCCGAGGCCGATGACCGAGCGGTTGCAGACGTTGTTTCGGGAGTTGACGGTGCGGGAGGGGACAGTGTTGGTGGAAACGTGAGAAGTAAGACGTGAGACGTGGGTGGTGGGTAGTGGGTTGTGGGTAGTCGGGAACCAAGGCTGATGGCTGACAGCTAACGGCTAATGGCTAACAGCTAAAGGCTGACGGCTGACCGCTCCCTCAAGGGTCAAACCGCTTCCTTAACTCGACCGGCGCCACTGGACAGGCATCAGTCGGAGTCGCGAAGAGCCGCTTCCGAATTTTCGCGACCGCATCGTAGGCCAGATCTCCCAGCCAGTTCGGCAGCAACCAGCCGGCGTCCGCCAGGCGAGCGGAGAGTCCGCCCGCTTTCTGGCCAATGTGCAGCACCGCGGGCCAGCGGGTCAGGGTGCGGCCATCCGCGGTGCGAACCACGATGCTGTCGGGCAGCTGGCTGCGGGCCGAGGGTGAAAAGGTGGCAAGGAATGTCGCTCCGCCCAGCGGCGCGAATCGGAACGCGGTGCCGGCGGGATCGTGATCGACCACGAACCGGACCGCTCCGTGGCAAAGGCCGCACTCTCCGTCGTAGAAGAGACGATCGGGCTGGACGGGGACGGGGGAGAGCGCCGAAGACATCAAGGCGGGCATGAGTACTCGGGTTGGTAGAACGTCAAAGGGCCTACCGTCTTATATTGTATCTGCTGCATGAACGACACCACCCCCCTGGGAATCCTAGAAATAACTGATCGCGGTGCGGGTTTCGTCCGTCGCCGCCAGTTCAGTTATTTGCCGGAAGACGGCGACCTCTATGTCGCCCCACGGCTGATCAGCCAGCTGGGGCTCCGCTCGGGCGACGAGCTGACCGGGCAGGCTGGACGCTCCCCCGGCCGAGGGAAGGCGCCGCCCCTCGAGCGAGTCGATCAGGTGAATGGCCGCCCCGCCGCCGAAGCGCGCCGGCGCCCCGATTTTGGCAACCTCGGCGCCATCCATCCCAACGAACAGCTGACCCTCGACTGCAATCTCCGGCGGTTCGGCCAGCCCGATTACACCAACCGGGTGATCGACCTCCTCTGTCCCTTCGGGAAGGGGACCCGCGCCCTGATCGTCGCACCGGCGAAAGCGGGGAAGACCATGGTGCTTCAGGCCGTGGCGGAGGGTGTCGCGAAGAACTATCCCCACGCCATGCTGCTGATTCTTCTGGTGGACGAGCGACCAGAGGAAGTGACCGAGATGGAGATGTGCGGCTTCGGCGAGGTCGTCTCATCGAGCTTTGATTGTCCCGCCGAAAGGCACGTCGAAGTCGCCGAGCTGACGCTGGAGCGGGCCCGCCGCCGAGTGGAGCAGGGGGAGGACGTGATTCTCATTCTCGATTCGATCACCCGGCTGGCGCGGGCCTACAACACGGTCGAACGGGGAACCGGCCGGACTCTTACCGGCGGGCTCGATTCCAACGCGCTCGAGAAGCCCAAGCGCTTCCTCGGCAGCGCCCGGAAAATCGATGCGGCTAAGGGAGGAGGCTCGCTCACCATCATCGGGACGGCGCTGATCGACACCGGCTCCAAGATGGACCAGGTGATCTTCGAGGAGTTCAAGGGAACCGGCAACAGCGAGCTGGTGTTGAGCCGGGAACTGGCGGAGCGGCGGATTTTCCCTGCGATCGACCTCAAGGCCAGCGGCACGAGAAAGGAAGAGCTGTTGCTTCCGCCCCCGCTCCTCGCGGTATCCCAGACCCTCCGCGGACGCTTCGCTCCAATGACCGCCATCGATGCCATGCAGCAGGCGCTCACGTTGATGAAGCGATCCCCTTCGAATGGCGACCTGGTCAAGGAAGTGAACGGGTGAGGGCACCCCGGTGAGCCCGCTCGACGAACACATCGAAGCCGCACAGCTGGCCGGGCTGCGCTATGTCTCCGATTCGCAGCCGGGAATCCGGCGGAAGCGCTCCGGCTCAGGATTCCGCTATCTCGACCTTGAGGGGAAGCCGATCCAGGACCCGGCACTTCTGACCCGGATCCGCGGGCTGGTCATTCCCCCCGCCTGGACCGAGGTCTGGGTCTGTCCCACTCCCGACGGCCACATCCAGGTCACCGCCCGGGACGCCGCGGGCCGGAAGCAGTACCGCTATCACCCGCGATACCGCGCCGTCCGCGACGAGACCAAGTTCGACCGGATGTTCGAGTTCAGCGAAGTGCTGCCCAAGGTCCGGGAACAGGTCGAGAAAGATCTGGCGCTGACCGGTCATCCCCGGACCAAGATCCTCGCCACCGTGGTCCGGCTGCTGGAGAAAACGCTGATCCGGGTGGGCAACGCCGAGTATGCCAGAGAGAACCGGTCGTTCGGGCTGACCACCCTGCGCCGGCGCCACGTGGACGTGAGCGGAGATACGATGGCATTCGAATTCCGGGGAAAGAGCGGCGTGGTACATCAGGTCAGGATTTCCGACCGCCGCCTCGCTCGCATCGTGCAGCACTGCCAGACGCTGCCCGGTGAGGAGTTGTTCAAGTACCTCGATGACGACGGCAAGCGGCAGACGGTGGACTCAGGAGACGTGAACGCCTATCTCCGGGAGATCGCGGGCCGCGAGATCACCGCCAAGGACTTCCGCACCTGGGCCGGGACGATGCACGCCGCGGCCGCCCTGCGCGACCTGGGGCCGACCGAGGCGGAGCGGGAGGCCAAGCGCAATGTGGTCCAGGCGATCGATCAGGTAGCGGAACGGCTCGGCAATACCCGCGCGGTGTGCCGCAAGTACTACGTGCACCCCGTTGTGATCGAAGCGTACCTGCGCGGGATCGTTCCCCCGATCCCACCCAAGCCCAAGGACCCCAAGCGGGAAAGACCGGGAGCCGCGATTCGTCGAGAGGAAGCTGCGGTACTGGAGTTCATTCAACAGCAGAGCCAGACCAGGCAGTAAGTCTCAGGCCGTGGCGTGCCCCGTCGAGGAGCGGTGGTGAATGTCCTCGGTTGGATAGGTCTCTTCGGTCCCCAGGAGTTCCGGATCCAGCTCGGGATCCTGGGAGTACTGCGCTGCGAGATGTTCCCCCGCCACCGCCGCTTTCACCCGCTGCAGTACCGTCTGCGCCGCTCCGAGCGGCAGTGAGAAGGCCCTCAGGTATTCCGCCGTCGCACGCTCCACCGGCATCACTCCCCGAAGCAGCTCGGCGAAATCAGCGGCGTTCTGGACGTGCGTGGCGGTGACCACCTCGGAAGATCGCGCGCCGACCATGCGGGCCAGCTCGTGAGTCTTCTCGTTGTAGTTGCGCCGGTACTGGAGCAGCTTGAGGATCAGATCGAGCCGCAGCCAGCGCATCCCGCTGAGCGTGGGAAGCGGAGTCTGAGCCGAGAGGCTGTCGAGATCGAGGGTAGCAAGCGTGCGGGTCCAGACTGCTTCCTGCATCTCACCGGGCACCGGCACAACCGCGCAATAAAGCTCCAGCGCCTGAGTGGCCGAGACGCGATGCGCGAATTCTCCGATGAACTGCTGGGCCTGTCCGGTGTGCGAATCCACCAGCGTTTCCCAATAAAGCGCGAGCGCCACCTGGACCTTGATGCGCATTGCCGAAGGGAAGTTGCGAATCGGGATTTGGCTGGGGACAGACATTCCACCTCCGTGAACCGTCTAACAACTGCACGTTTCAGTACTTGCAGCAATGCCTAAAGTAGGTGATCGGCCGCCCGGCGCAATGGCTGATACCATTACACTGCAATGTGTTATGGTAAGTTGCCTTGCCACATCGAGTTCCGAAATCACGCCAGACTGGCCTGCCCAGAAATGCGACGTTAGCTAAGTCCCATCCGGGCCAGCAGTTCCCGATACCGAGGGTGCTGGCGATGTCCATCGAACAGGGGCTCAACTCGCATGTAGGCCAGCCAACCACGACGTTCGAGCATGGATTGTTCCGCGTATTTGAAGGCTTCGTCGATTTCGCCCAGCGCGAGCAGCAGCTTGGAGAAGTCGGTGGGAGAAACGTACCGGTGGGTGGTCATGCGGTGGAACTCATCCAGCGTGGCCTTGGCCTCCTCCGGCCGTTCCTGGAGAATCGCTACGCGAGCGAGAGCGGCCATGGCGTGGGTATCCCCGGGCTGGAGTACCAGCGCTTCCCGGAAAGCGGCCTCGGCATCCGGGTACCGGCCCGCCATGCAGAGCGAAAGCCCCATGATGATGTGAGTCTCGAACGAGGTCGGATTCATCATCAGGGCCCGCTCCAGGTGCTCGATCGCCAGCTCGGGCTCGCGCGCATAGTACTGGAGCCATCCCATGCCCCGGCGGATGGAGACGGAAGCGGGGTCCAGTTCGATCGCCATCTTTCCCTGGATCAGGGCCTCGCTGGTACGGCCCATGGCCGCGAGGTACCAGGCGTACCATTGGCGCCCGGTAGCATAGCGCGGATTGAGCGCGATACTGCGCTCGAAGTGGTAGCGGGCCTTCTCCCATTCCCAGTCGTGGATGAAGACCACCCAACCGAGCGAGGTGTGCGCCTCGGCCAGCGTGTCATCGAGGGCGATGGCGTGAAGCGCCTCCTCCTTCGCGCGACGCATGCCCTCCTCAACCGGCGCCGCGCGATAGTCGAGTAGCAGGCCGTGGGAATCGGCCAGCCCGGTATAGGCCAAGGCGTATTCAGGGTCCTCCGCGATAGCCTGCTGGAAGTACTCGATGGCCTCGGTGATGCCCTCGGTCGTGCGTTTGTTCCAGCAGAACCGTCCGCGCAGGTAGAAGTTGTAAGCCCTGAGATTCTGGGTGTACCTCCGGGGGACTGGCTCTCCCATTTCGCCCAGGAAGCTGGCTCGCAGCGTGTTCACGATGGTCCGCGCGATCTCATCCTGAATGGCGAAGACATCGGTGTCTTCCCGGTCGAAGCGCTCCGACCAGAGCAGTCTCCCATCGTTCACATTGATGAGCTGCGCCGTGATTCGGAGACGGGAGCCTGCCTTGCGTACCGTCCCCTCGAGCACCGCCGAGACATTGAGCATCGCACCGATGGTGCGGATATCCTCCCGCCTTCCCTTGAGCGCGAACACCGACGTGCGTGAGGCCACAACCAGGCCCTCGACATTGGCCAGGGCATTGATCAGCTCATCAGTCATCCCGTCGCTGAAGTACTCGTTCTCCGGATCCGCGCTGGCGTTGACGAAGGGGAGAACCGCGACTGACCGGGCCCGAGAGGACGAGGGAGTCGAGGTCGGAGCCGATAGTCCGGACAGCGGGGTGACGAGCGCTTCGGCGAATTCCGCAGCGGTGGCGAAACGGCGGGACGGTTCCTTCGAGAGCGCGCGCAGCAAGGCGTGCTCCACCGCCACGGGGACTTCCGCGCGGAGCTGGCGAACCGGCGGTGGAGGCTCCACCGAATGACGCGCCATCGTCGCCCGGGGGCTGGTCCCGGCGAAGGGAGGCTGTCCCGCCAGCATCTCGTGGAGCACGCAGGCGAGGGAATACTGGTCGCTCCGGCCGTCGGTCTCCCGGTCTCCGCTCGCCTGCTCTGGGCTCATGTATGCCGGCGTGCCGATGGCGAGACCCGGCTCGGTGACGATATCGGTGCTCGCCTCCGAAATCGCGCGGGCGACGCCGAAGTCGGCGACGAGCGCTTCGCCCTCATGGAGCAGGATGTTTTCCGGTTTGATGTCGCGGTGCAGGATGCCCTGGCGGTGGGCGTAGTCCAGAGCCTGCGCCACCGCGCGAGCGATGCGAAGGGCCTGGTCTACCGGGAGACGAGTCTCGCGAGAGAGCCGGTCGCGCAGCGATTCGCCACCGATCAACGGCATGACGTAGTACAGCACGCCGTCGCGCTCGCCGGAATCGTGGACTGGAACGATCTGGGGATGGGTGAGCCGTGCCGCGATGCGGACTTCGCGGAGGAATCGCTCCGGTTCGTACCCGCCTCGCTGGCCCGGCCGCAGCACTTTGACGGCGACCGGGCGGGAGTGGCGCAGGTCCTCGGCCCGATAGACGGTCGCCATACCGCCGCGTCCCAACTCGGACTCGAAGCGATACTGCGCTCCGAGCGTGGCGTTCAGGCGATCAATCGGGTCGGACACTGCCCCAGCCCTCCGAAGAATCAGGCCTTCAAGTATACCGCACGCCGTGCCTCGTGCTCACTGGCCCCGAAGCGTGCCGAGGAAGCGTCGAATCCCGTCCTCGTAAGCCTCGGCGCCCGTTTCGAATGCGTCGTCATGCCCGCCCGGAACTTCCAGGAACGTCTTCGGCTCGGGAGCCGCCGCAAACAGCCGCCGACCCTGAGCCAGCGGAACCGTCATGTCGTTGCGACCATGGATCATCAGCAACGGCACGCGAAGGTTTCCAATACGGCTTTGGGAATCGAACCGGTTTCGGGAGAGCCAGCGGACCGGCACCCAGGGATAAATCTCCTGGCCCAGATCGGCGACGGAGGTGAAGCTGCCCTCGAGAATGAGGCCGGCTGCCTCGACCGAGGTCGCCAGCTGGGTCGCGA
>DATIOP010000499.1:0-4295 GCA_035472975.1 Gemmatimonadales bacterium | reverse complement strand
GACGCTGCAATTCCTGAGGCGACGCAACCTGCTGCATCCCGAGTTCTCCGCCGCACCGCTCCCGGGCCTCAACTGCGAGACGCTCGCCGATCCCAACCTGGTCGCGAGTCAGCAGGTGCACATCCCCGCCCTGTTCCAGAGCTATCTGAACCTCGGCGCCAAGGTGTGCGGCGGTCCGGCGCTCGACCGCCTGTGCAAGACGATCGACTTCCTGGTAGTGCTGGATATCGAGGAGTTGGACCTGCACAGCTACCGGTTCTTCTTCCGCTGATCGCTTCAATGAGACTCCTCCGAGCCTGGTTCCGGCTTGCGGCGCTGACCATCTGGACGACCGCCGGTCTCGTGGTCTATCTGGCAGCGGTTGGAATCACGCTTGGCATCGCGCGACTCCGGCTCCCAGTCCGCCGCCGGGTGTTCCGGAGCTGGGCCCGAGGCGTGGAGTGGATCCTCGGCGTCCGGGTTGACCCGCTCGGGGTGCCGCCCAGGGCGCCATTCCTCCTGGTCGCGAACCATCTCAGCTATCTCGACGTTGTTATCCTGGCCGCTCGGTTGGAGGCGGTATTCGTGGCCAAGCAGGAGGTTGCGAAATGGCCGGTGATCGGCCTTCTCGCGAGCGTCATGGACACCATCTTCGTGGACCGGAATGCGCCGCGCGACACGATTCGGGTCATGGGACGGCTCGAAGCGGCCGTGACCGCGGGAGACGGCGTCGTGCTCTTCGCCGAGGCGACCAGCTCGCCCGGCTCCGATGTGCTGCCGTTCCGTCCGGCACTGCTGGAGTGGGCCGCGAGGCATGAGCACCCGGTATACCACGCGAGCCTCAGCTATCGCACGCGGGAGAGTTCGCCGCCGGCGCATCTCGCGGTCTGCTGGTGGGGAGACATGACCTTCGGATCGCACCTGGTCTCCCTCGCGGCGCTACCGACGATCCATGCGACCGTCGTCTTCGGAGAAGAACCGATCCAGGAATCCGACCGGCGCCGCCTCGCCGAGCAATTACACCAGGCCGTGCGTGAGCGCTTTGTGCCCGTGGTGACGAACCTTCAGGAGGTTTGAGTGAAGAGACTGGAAGCAGTCGTCGGCAACTGTCACGTCCTCGACCAGTGTGTCGAGGAATTGCGTCGCATGGACGACGAGACCTACGCCACGACCGGCGCAGAGGAGGGATCCCCGGTTGGAGCCCACTTTCGCCACGTCTTCGACCACTATCAGGTGCTGCTCGGGGGCCTGACCGAGGGCCGGATTGACTACGACGCCCGACGGCGCGATCCTCGACTGGAGCGGGAGCGGGGATATGCCATTGACGTCGCACTCGGCCTTCGAAACCAGCTCAGTCACATCGCGGCAGAGATGGGTTTACGGCCGCTCCAGGTCTCCACAAGGAGCCTGGCCGACGAAGAGGAACCGGACTGGAGCGGGTCCACCGTGCAGCGCGAGCTGCAGTTCCTGGTGAGTCACACCGTGCATCACTGCGCCCTCATCAAGCAGATTCTCCGTCAGCACGGCTTCGAGGCCGGGATCGAATTCGGCCTCGCCCCATCCACCAAGGGGCATCTGCAACGTCAGGCAGCATGTGCACGCTGAGCTGGCTGCCGGTCCACGGTGGCTACAACCTCTTCTTTAATCGGGACGAGAGCCCGCTTCGCGGCCCTGAGGTCCCGGCTGCGGTCCACCGGTGGGACGACGTCACCCTCGTGGCACCCCTCGACAGCGATCAGGGCGGTACCTGGATAGCGGCCAATGAATTCGGAGTGACCGTCACCGTCCTGAATCGCTACGGGCCCGAGATAGTCCGCACGGCTGCACCACGCAGCAGGGGCCAATTAGTACGGTCGCTGGCGACAACTCCAAGCCCGGACCAAGTGCGCCATCGCCTAGCCGCGAGCGCCCTCACCGACTACCAACCATTCACTTTGGCGACGACGGCGTACGGCTCGCCGGTCTACCTGCTGGCGTGGAACGGTGAAAGCCTCGAGGAGCGGACGGTGGAGCTGCCGGGACTGGTCGCGACCAGCTCCGGATTCTCCAGCGAAGCCGAAACGGCGCGACGCGCGAGTCTGGCACAAGTCCAAGCTGGAGGGCCGATCACTCCCGAAGTGCTGGAGGCTTTCCACCGCTCCCATTTGCCGGTGCGCGGCCCCCTGTCGCCCTGCATGCACCGGGAGGTAGCCGAGACCAGGAGCTTCTGCCGGGTGGACGTGACGTCTGATTCGGTGGAGATTCACCATGTGCTCGGTCCACCCTGTGTCACCACGGAAATAGCCAGGTCCAGCATCGCTCGCAGCAGCGAACCATCTCCTCTCTCCCGTTGAGTAACTCCCCAGATGGTCCGTCGCGCCGTGGAGCCTGGCTCCTCGGCGTTTATCTCGTTCTCCTGATCGCCTCACACATCGTTCGCGCTTCACATCCCCGGGACGGCGTTCCCGACGGTGACGAGCGGACAATCAACCTTCATGTCGTGGATCATGGGCAGGAGACCCGCGACGAAGTGCATATCGCGTTTCGGGATCAGCACCCCGACAGCGCGGGGGATTGGCCAACGGTAGTGCTCCTGCATGGCAGTCCGGGAGACAACGGCGCGTTCTGGGCGCTGGGCCCGGATCTGGCCGATCACTTCCGGGTCATCGCCCCCGACCTGCCGGGTTTCGGCGGCTCGACCCGCGAGATTCCCGACTATTCGATCGTCGCACACGCGCATTACGTCCTCCAGCTGCTCGACAGCCTCCACATCAAGCAGGCCCACATCGTCGGATTCAGCCTGGGTGGCGGCGTTGCGCTCAACATCGCCCAGCTGGCGCCCGACCGGGTCCGCTCGCTCACGCTGCTTTCCTCGATCGGTGCCCAGGAATACGAGCTGGCCGGCGAGTATCACCTGAACCACGCGATCCACGGTCTGCAGCTCGCCGGGCTTTGGGGACTTCGCGAGCTGGTCCCCCATTTCGGTCTCCTGGATGACGGGATGTTGAGCGTCGAGTATGCCCGGAATTTCTACGAGACCGACCAGCGCCCGTTGCGAAAGATCCTGTCCCGCTATGCCGGCCCGATGCTGATCCTCCACGGGGTGAAGGATCCCCTGGTGACGCCCGCCGCAGCGCACGAGCATGCGCGTCTGGTGCCGCAAAGCGAGCTGGTGATGTATCGCGGCGACCATTTCATGGTCTTCCAGCACCCGGAAATGATCGAGGAACCGCTGACCGACTTCATCCAGCGGGTCGAGGCTGGCAAGGCGGCGACTCGCGCCACGGCGGAGCCTCAGCGGCTGGAGAAGGCAGCGCGGCCCTTCGATCCCCGCACAGTGCCACCGACGCGCGGACTCGCCCTCGTCATACTCCTGGTCCTTATCGCCGCGGCCACGCTGGTGAGCGAGGATTTGACCTGTGTCGCGACCGGCCTGCTCATCGCCCGGGGAACACTCGCGGCAGTGCCCGGCACCCTGGCCTGCTTCGTCGGGATTTTCGTGGGAGACGTGCTGCTCTATCTCACGGGACGCTGGCTGGGTCGCGCAATTCTTTATCGCGCGCCGCTTCGCTGGTTTCTCCGGCCCGAGGATGTCGAGCGGAGCTCGGAGTGGTTCCGCCAGCGCGGCGCCCCGATCGTCTTTGCCACTCGATTACTGCCCGGCACCCGGCTTCCCACCTACTTCGCGGCGGGAATGCTGCAGACCAGCTTCTGGCGATTCACCGGCTACTTCTTCGTGGCCTGCGCGTTGTGCACCCCGCTTCTCGTTAGCTTTTCCGCCGCAGTCGGAGAGAGCGCGCAGATGGTTCTGGGAGCGGTACGTAGCCGAGCCTGGGCCTGGCTGCTCATCACCGCCCTGGTCACCTTCCTGCTGCTCAAGGTGGTGGTGCCTCTCTTCTCCTGGAGAGGCCGTCGTCTGCTGCTCTCCCGGTGGCGGCGGATCACCCGATGGGAGTTCTGGCCTCGGTGGGCGTTCTATCCTCCGGTCGCCCTGTACGTGCTGCACCTCGCGTTCAAATACCGCAGCCTGACACTCTTCACCGCAGGGAATCCGGCCATTCCGGGCGGCGGTTTTGTCGGCGAATCCAAGGCCGACATCCTGGAAGGTCTCCACCACTCGGCCGAGTTCGTGGCGCGCACCAAACGGCTCCGCAGAGGACTCGAGTACGAAGAAAAGCTGAATCGCGTCCGCACCTTCCGGCAGCGACACGGATTGGCGTTTCCAGTCGTGTTCAAGCCGGACATTGGGGAGCGTGGAGCAGGTGTCGCCATGATCAAAGACGAGTACCACGTCGCCCAGTATCTGACCCACGCCAGGGGTGACGTAGTGGTTCAGG
>DATIOP010000498.1:0-11533 GCA_035472975.1 Gemmatimonadales bacterium | reverse complement strand
GACCGAGGTCGTGGTGATGGCGTACTCCGCCGTCATGATGTTCCGGAAACTCGGGCACGACGAGAGCCGGCCGGTGCGGCGCGCTCCCTGGGCCGATTGGCTCCGTCTCCACAGCAGCTACTACGACGAGGCATTGTCCCGGGAGATTCCCTACCGGGTGTCGGGGACCAGGATCGGACTGGGCCTCATGTACGTGGCCGGCATCGTGAGTGGCCTGCTGGGGATCGGGTCGGGTGCGCTGAAGGTGCCGGCGATGGACTTGGCGATGGGACTCCCTCTCAAGGTTTCTGCGGCAACCAGCAATTTCATGATCGGTGTCACCGCCGCGGCGAGTGCCGGAGTCTACTTCATGCGAGGGGACATCGATCCTTTTGTCGCCGGGCCGGTGGCGGTCGGAGTCCTGCTTGGCGCTCAGGCCGGGGTTCGGCTCCTGGGTCGTCTCGAGAGCCGGAGCATCAGAATTGTGTTCATTCTCCTGCTGCTTTGGGTCTCGGTGCAGATGCTGCTCAAGGGGGCGAGAACGTGAGAAACGTAGAGCGGGCGATCAGCAACGTTCTGCGGATCGGTGTCCTCGCCAGTATCGGGTTCATTCTGCTGGGGATCCTGGTCACCTTCGCACACCACCCGAGCTACCTGGTCACTCCGGGGGACTTGGACAGACTGACCCATCCGGGGGCAGCCGTGCCGCGGACGGTGGGAGACGTTCTCCGCGACGCTGCTGCGCTCCAGGGCCACGCGATCGTTGCGTTGGGACTCCTCATCCTCATCGCTACGCCGCTCGCCCGGGTCCTCGTTTCGATCTTCGCCTTCGTGGCGGAGCGAGACCGCACCTATGTCCTGATCACCTCGCTGGTCCTCCTTCTCCTGCTCCTCTCCTTTGCGCTGGGAGGGATCCTCGGCTGAGTCGCAAACGCGATTGAAATCGCGGCTCGGCAGAGCGTCGCTGCGCGACGCGCCCGCCTACCATTCAAGATCTCTTAATACTGCCGTGTCGTAGCCCCGGTCTGCCGAGCCGCGACTTCAGGTCGCGAGCGAAAACCGCACTAGTCCTGCAGCACGAAAGTGACCTTCAGCAACACGCGGTACTCCGTGATCTTCCCCTTGACGATCACGACCTTCTGACTCTTGATCCAGGCTCCGGTGAGATTGCGCAGGGTCTTCTCCGCCCGCGTGATTCCTAAGTTGATGGCGTCTTCGAAACTCTTCGATGAAGAGGTTTGAATCTCGGTTATCTTGGCGACGGCCATAGGGACCTCCAAGGCCAGTGAGGTTTGCGGTGATGTTACTGCGGGACAACGAGAGCAAGCTACTGAGAGTACTACCGGAAGAAAGGGGAGGGCCATCCGATCACGATTCGCCCTGGAGCCGGAGATTGATGGCGCTCGCGTTGTTTGGATGCCAGCTCGAAGTGAACCGCGCCGATATTTGAAAGGGGGGGCCCCCGGGGAGGGAGCCACTCTCGCCATCCGTCACATTTTTCCTTCCACCAGTTTCTGGAACCTCGGGTTCTTCCGCACCGGCTCAAACATGGGATCGATCCGGAGCCACCCCGGTGAGAGGTAGAACGGCACTTTGAGCAAGGGCTCGAGCTGGTCCAGCGCCTTCTCCGACTCGCCGACCAGGAGATAGATCCGCACCATCTGGAGCTGGACGTAGGGCCCGGTGAGCCCGTTGTCGCTGATCGGTATGAGCTTTACGCCGGCAAGCCCCTCGCGAACCGCATCTGCTTTCCGTCCCAGATAGGCGAGCGAGAGTCCCAGCAGGACTCGACGCTGTCCGTCATCCGGTTCCGATCGAGTCTGTTCCAGGAACGCGAGTCGTGCCGAGTCGGCGTAGATGGCCGCGTGGGCACGGTCACCCCGGAGATGGTAGATCTCGGCCCGCACGATCCCCCAGCTGGCCCGGTCATTGTCAAATGCAATTGGCGGCGCCGCGAGTACCTGTCGTTGCTCCTCATCGTCCAGCACCCAATAGAGATCCTGGTATAAGGCCATGAAGGGCAGGAGGGTTCCGGGATCGATCTGAGTCTCGGTCCGTTTGACCACCGTGCGAGCGCTGTCCAGGTCGCCGCGGGCCAGGGCGATCAGGATCTTCACCAGGACAATGGTTGGGTTGGTGGGTGCCAGTGCGATGGCGCGGTCGGCGGCGGAGTCCGCTACGGGATAGTTCCGGAGAAAGGCGTGGACGGTTGCAAGCCGGCGGAAGGTGTTCGCCGAGCGCGGATCGAGGAGTGTGGCACGGGCGAGCCGGGATGCCGCCCCGTCCCAGCGTCCCAGGCTCACCTCGGTGAGCGCGGCTGCGCCGAGCAGGTCCACGTTGTCGGGGGCGAGACGGAGTCCGTCTTCGTAGGCTGCGGCCGACTGTTCGTTATCAATCGGATTGACGCTGCCGTAATAGTCGCCGATCGCGAGATAGACCGAGGGATCCTTCGGTTTGAGCTGGCGGGCGCGCTCGGCCGCGACCCGGGCCTGCTCGCCCAGTTCGGGCACGGGAATGCCGTTCGAGTAGAGAGAGCTCCTAGCCCGAGAGAGCTGGCTCCAAGCCTGTACGAAAGTGGAGTCGAGCGCCACCGCACTCTCATAGAAAGTGATTGCCTGACGGAGACTGGCCTGGTCATTCTTCATCCCGCCGGCCGTCGCCTCGCCCTTCAGGAACTCGTCGTACGCGGCAAGGTTCTCGGTCGGCTTGGCCATGAGCTCGCGTCGGGAGCTGTCGCCCAGGACGACTCCCATCGCATTGGCCACCTTGGTCGCGATGTCGGCCTGGACCTGAAAGACGTCGGTGAGTGAGGCATCGAATTGCTGCACCCAGCGGGTGCGTGCCGCCTTGCCTTGGCGCGCTTCGACCAGCTCGGGAGTAACCCGCACCCGATTGGTTCCAGCACCCTTTTCCCACCGCACCGTACCGGTGAGCAGGTAGTCGGCGCCCAGTTCCTGCGCAATTTCGGTGGGTCCGCTGGTGGAATGCTCGTACTCGATCGAGCTGCCGCGGGCGATCACCTCGAGCTCTCCTACCTGGGCCAGCTTGGTCCGGACCTCGTCGGCGACCCCGTCGGCGAAGTAGGCATCGGCCGAGTCTCCCAGATTCTCGAAGGGGAGCACGGCGATGACCTTGGTGTGCTCCGCACGGCCGGCGATTCGGCGCCAGGCGAACAGTGCCCCACCGCCGATCAGAATTCCCAGTAGCAACGCCACCAGGACTCCGGATATGGGACGGCGCCGGGCCGGAGCATCCGGAATGGCTTGGCCTCGCGCTCTCGCCGTGAAAGGCCGCGACGGCCCGTGCAGCGCCCGGGCGAATTCTGCAATCGTGACGAAGCGGTCATTCGGCTCGGATGCCAGCGCCCTTTGGATCGCGTCGTCAACCGCGGCTGGGACTTCCGGGTTCAAGGTCGTGACGCTCGGTGTCGGGTCGGCGATCCGCTTGGCCACGACCGCGTGGAGCGTCTGGCCGGTGAAGGGCGGTTCACCAGACAGCATCTCGAACAGCACCGACGCGAGGGCGTACTGATCGGCTCGGGGGTCTATTTCGCGGCCATCGGTTTGCTCCGGACTCATGTAGAGCGGAGAGCCGATGGTGATTCCGGTGCGAGTCAGATTGTCTTCGGCGTCGAGGGCGCGGGCTATGCCGAAATCGGCGACGAGGGTCAGGCCATCGCGCGTGAGCAGGACATTCTCCGGTTTGATGTCGCGATGGACGACACCCTGCTGATGGGCGTAGTCGAGTGCCAACGCGGCTTCGCCGGTTATCCGGAGAGCCTCCTCCACCGGAATCTTGCCCATCCGGTGCATCCGGTCGCGCAGCGTTTCCCCCTCGACGAACGGCATGGTATACCAGAGCTGCCGCGCACTACCCTCGGCGCCTCCGAACTCCCCTGAATCGAACACAGTCAGAATGTGAGGATGCTGGAGTCGTGCGGCGAAGAAGATCTCCCGCTGAAACCGCTCGGGAGCGTGCGGGGAGGCTTCGTCGGCGAGGAGAATTTTCAGTGCGACGGGGCGGTTGTGGCGGAGATCCTGCGCGAGGTAGACCACCGCCATGCCACCGCGCCCGATCTCCCGGACGACGGTATACCGATCGGCGAGGGCTTGGCGGATTCGGTCCGGCAGATCCATTGCCGGCCTTTACTGGTCTACTGTGGGAAGTTGCTGACGTGCCGCCTGTTCTCTCTCACGCTGTCGGGCATCGGCAGTGTTGAACGTCCGCCAGAGGTTGCCAACCCACAGGAGAGCTCCCAACGCATAGAGACTGCCACCGACTACTTGGGGCCAACCGCCGAGCCTTGGGGCCAGAAATCCAAAGACCAGGCCCGCCAAGCCGAGGTTGGCGAGGTACAAATGTGCGATCGCCATTCGCCGGCTGTAGAGCGGTGCCCCAAAGAGACGAGGGAGGAGTTGGTACCCTACACCGAAGACGAGGAAGGTGAGAAACCCCGCCACGTTCATGTGCGCGTGCGCGGGCCGGTACACGACCCAGGCGGGATGAATGGCCATGGCTAGCCCCAGCACGATGCCCGCGGCAAACCAGAGCAGGGAAGCCCGGATGAACGCCTTGATGAACCAGTCCATGCTGGATTTTAGCTGGGTTGTAGACAGTGGGCGAGAAGTCAGACCGGTCAGCCCCTCGGTTCGCCGGCCGGCATTGCTCCCGGAGGTAGAAACTCGTAGCCGTATTCCATGGCGATCGCCCGCAGCCGCGCGACGTCCGGCGGCCCACCGCCTGCCTGCAGCTCTGCGCAGCGGGCATAGAACTCATCGAAACCACTCGGCAGGTTCAGCACCAGGTGCCGGCTGGGCGCCGATCCTGAGTTGCGAAACGTGTGCGGCGCACCACGCGGTGCGAAGACCACGGAACCCTGCCGTGCCGAGACCCAGCCCGTCGCGGTCAGGAAGCTCAGCTCACCCTCCAGAACCACGAAGAGCTCGTCATCACGGTGATGGACGTGAGGTGGTGGGCCGACGCCTGGTGGCGTGGTGGCGATAGCGAGGCAAAGGGCGCCGCCGGTGTGACGCCCTTCGAGTTTGAACAACGCCGTGCTGCCGAACGCCGAGATTGGCTGGCCTCCTTCGGGGGGAATAACCAGGACCGAAGGAGCAGACGATGGTGTGACTTCATTCGACATCGGAATCCCTAGCTAGTGATGAGAGCGCTTTACGGTCGGCTTCCCGTCAATCAGGAGCTCCTTCGGGGCTTGGCAGCGCCACGCCTCATCGAGGAGCATGCGAAGTTCCTTCGCATTAACGGCGGCGAGCCGTACCAGCACCGCCGGAAATCCCTCGTAGTGTGGCTCGGTGAAGAATTTCTTGGGCTCCGCCGAGATCAGCGCCTCTCTCGCTCCCAGGGTTGGAGTGCGCACGGCGAGCACGGCCGGATTAGGCACGCGTGGTTTCTTCGGAGTGATGCGTTCCTTCCAGACCCAGGCGAATCCCTTGAGCTTGCCTTTCACGCGGACCCCAAAGGCGAAGTCGCTCTGCGACTCTTCGGTCCCTCGCAGCGCGAGCGCGATCCGACGAACGTCTGCCTGGGTGGCCAAGTCAGGTGTTCGCTGGTTTGGACATTCCGCCAACCCACTCCACGCCTCGATCGGCTTCCTGCCTGAGGCGGTCCGCCAACTGGCCGGTGTGATGCTGGATGTGGCGAAGATTGACGAATTGATGCTCCAGCTTCGACATCCGGTACCAGTAGAACCCGCTTTCCGTAGCCGTGAGATCCAGGCGATCTACGGAAGCGTCAACCATGCCCTGACAATAGCGGCAATAGGACTGGACCTCGACGACGGAGTAGGGAATGAGAATCAGTCCTTCATCGGGGCCCGTGGCGAAACGATTGTGCGCCTCGCGATGATGCTCCCAAGGCACGAAGTCCGCTTCTGCCGGCTGAAGATAGAGATGGGTGTAAAAGAGCGTGTGGTAGGCCACCTGCCAGAAGGGATTCACATAGCGATCGCTGGTCCAGAGATCGGTGGGACAGGCGTCGATCGCCCCGCGGAGCATTGCGAGCGAGGCGTAGTACTGACTCTTGAGAGTTGCGGGGAGTGACATGGGATAGATGAGTGCTTCAGGTTGAAGTGCTACACCTTCTCAAGGGTAAGCGGCTCCGGACTACGCCCGTCTATGTCCACGATACCGTGCTCCCGCGCATACGCCGCGGCCACGACGACTGATCCACTCAGGTTCATCACCTCGGGATCCATTGCAAGTGCCGCTATCGTACGCCCGATAAACTGGGGCGACTCTGAATTGCTCAGGTCCAGGAAGGCTGCCGCCTCCATCACCTTCTCGGTTCGAACCAGGCCAGGATAGAGCGACACGACCGCCACCTCGTGGCTCCGCAGCTCATCGGCCATGTCCATGGTCATCTTGTCGGTCGCCGCCTTCGAGACGCCGTAGGCGACATTCCCGATGTGTTTGCGCGCGGCCCACGAGGAGATGTTCACGATCAGGCCTCGACGATGCTCGACCATGGATCGCGCCGCGAGACAGCTCGCGACGTAGTGGGCGCGCACTCCCGACTGGAACATTGAATCCCACCGCCAAACCGACTGTTGCCAGAATGGACGAGGCCAGGTGAAGGCGCCGTCCTCGACCATGCGTTCGTAGCCGCCCCAGGCGTTGTTGACCAGCAGGTCGAGATGGCCCCGCTCGCTCACGATACGATCGAACACCGACTGGACGGCACCATCATCGGTGTGGTCGCATACGACCGGAATGCAGCCGTCGCCGAGTCCCGCCTGGTCCACGGTTCTACCCGTGACATAGACCAGAACGCCGGCGTCGCGCAGCGCTTCCGCGACACCCTTCCCGATGCCCCGGCTTCCGCCGGTCACCAGCGCAACCCGACCGCTCAAGCTCTTCATGGGATTTCCGGTCTGCCCTAAGGCTCGTGTCCTTGGGCCCAGGTAATTGCGGGACTGAGCCAGGCGGGACGTGGCTGGAAGAAGGTACCGTGGCCGAGCCCGAGGCTCAGCGCAATCTCACGAGTTTGAGAACGAGGGCTCCGACGTGCGAAGAGTGGAGCGCAGGAGACGCCCAGGGAGTCGCTGGTCTCATAGAGCGACAGCAGACGTCCTGAGACGTAGAGATCCTGCCGGTCGAAGGCCCAGGGACCACAGGCCGCCATGATGACGAACGAGACCGCGGGGTTTCGCAAGCGAGCCGAAGCAAGAATCGCAATCCAGCCACCTTTGGAGAAGCCCATCACCGTGATGGCATCGGGGGATACGCCGCTCTGAACCAGGCTGTCCACCTGTTCCGCGACATGATTCGCGAAGGAGTCGGAATCGGTTCGCGGCGGCCGTTGCTCGCTGAGCACGACAAAGCCGGGTCGACGCAGGCTGTCGAGGATGGCATCGTACTCGAAGGTCCCGAAGGTGTCGTCAGTCGGGCGGCGATCCTGCTCGGTCTCGACGATCCGGCCATGCAGGTAGATGACATATCGGGTTGACGTCTGGCTCATCCCCGGTCTGGTCACCAGGGCGAGCAGAAAAAGCACAATCAGGCTCGGGCGAGGCATGACGGCCCTCCGCGCTGCTGGTCCTATTCCGCCCCAACGCGCCGGAGGGACACGCGCCGTACGAGCACCTGATCCGGGAGAGTCACGAGGCGGCCTTTCATGGCGTCGCCCTCAACGGTTATCACAGGGCGAAGGTGGTATTGCGGGGTTTCGATCTCCGCCGTCCACGAGCCATCGGTCCCACGCACAAATTGCGACTCATTCCTGAACTCGCGGACTCCATTCACCGCCTTGTCTATGGCCTCTTCGTCATTGGGGTGGGGGGCGCGCTCGCGTTTGTCAGCCACCAGGTGTGCCAGACTCTGTAGCCCTACGAGGTACTGCTCGCGCTCCCTGTCATAATTCTCCGCGTTGCCGTTTTCGGCCATGATAGTGCGGCATTCCGGTTAGCAGCTAGACGGCGCCGTCACTGATCTTCCCCCCAAGGGGTTGGGGGCCGGTCTCGCACTTCTTGGTACCGCCCTGCCAACCTGCCTAACGCGGCCCCTCAGCCTCTCACTCAGCTCCCTGTACCCTTCGCGTCAACCTCCTTACCGGTCCGGCCCCACGCGCCGCTGTTCCTGCGCCTGCGCCATCACCCGCTCGGTAAAGTCGATCCGCTCCTGCGCCTCGCCCAATTCCCGCCGCAGGTTGCCCACTTCGATCTCGAGTGACTCGAGTCGAGCGGGGATCTCACCCTGGTCGATGAGCGAGGGTCGGCCTCTAAGATTTTGCGCCCATAGCCCGAAGGCCAGCGCCAGCGCCGCGTGAAGCCCAGCATGCCACCCCTCGCCTGCCTGAGCGGCAAAGCCTGTCGCCACGAGGTTAAGCGCGCTCAGCGCAATCGCGATCGGACGCCAGATCTTTGGGTTTAATGTCATGGCGAGCTCCTTTCGAGTCTCCCTGACGGCCTCGGACTGCAACGAGATTCAAAATGAACCGTCAGCCCCTGGCTCCCGTCCGCGTCAACTCCTCCTCCGGTGCTGGGTCCTCCAGGAACGGCGCGTCTCGGCACTTGGCGGGCGAGCCGGGCCAGTCGGTCCCCCGATACCGACCGAGCAGGGTTCCCACCAGCACGATCAAAGGAATCACGATGGCCTGAATTGGGCGCGGCATTATGACCACGGCCTGCGTCCGGCGATGCCGCCAAGTCACGTGCGCCATGTAAAAGAGCAGCGGTCGCTCGGCGGGCCCGCTGTTGATGACGTCGAAGGCCGCCTGCAGATGGCGATCCAGATCGCCGGCGGGTTTGGCGTACCCATGGGCGACCAGCGTTTCGTCGCCGTCGTTCCACCAGGTGTGCACCGAGCCGGGAGGAAAGGTCGCCGTTTCTCCGGCGGCGACCTGGATGTGGCGTCCATCTCCGACGGCACTCATCGTGCCGGCGATAACCCGGAATTCCTCCGCTGCGCGGTAATGCACGTGGAGTGGCGGTCCTTTTCGGTGAGGCGGTAACGAGCCTCGAATCGCCAGCCAGGTCTCGCCATTTCGGGTGACACGAAACATCTCGAGTCGCTCGCCGTTGTGCCGATTCTCAAGAGTGAGCTTGTCGCTGGATCCGGTCATAACCAGTTCGCGAAAGGGAAGGTTACGGGATGACGATACGAGCCGAAATGGCTGCGCGCCAGCGGGCCAGATCGTCAGCTTCAGCCACTCACTAAAGTTGGGCCGTTACGCCGCCGGCCGTTCACGCCTCTGCGAGAAGTGCTGCTACCCGATCGATATCTTCTTCGAGATTGTAGAAGTGCACCGCCAACCGGATTTGCCCCGCTCTCATCGAGGCCACAACTCCCGCGGCGCGAAGACGGGCCATGGCGGCCTCCGCGTCTTCGACTGGCACCGATACGATCGTGGAGCGATGCTGTTCTGGAAACGGCCGCACCTTGGCGCCGCGGGCGACCAGCGCGTCCAGCAGCCTCCGCGAGAGCGCGGCGTTGCGCTCGAGAATAGCCTGGATCCCGAACCGCTGAAACAGACCCAGCGACGCCTGTTCGGCGAGGGCGGCGAACCAGATCAGAGAAGTATCCAGCTTCGAGGCCGTGGGAGACAGGTCCATCTTCGGACCGTAGAACGCTTCAAGCGGTTTCCGAGCGGCTTTCCATCCTGGAAAAATGGGCTGGATTCTGTCGATGAGCTGGGGACGGACATAGAGGTAGCCCATGCCTCGCGAGCCGAGGAGGAACTTGTGACTCGAGGCCGCCAGGAAATCGACCCCGTCCCGCACGACATCCAGGGGGACGGCTCCCGCCGCCTGGCAGGCATCTACGAAGAGCCAGGCTCCGGAACGCGAGGCGATCTGGCTCAGGGCAGCGAGATTGGAGCGGAATCCATTGGTCGAGTGGACCGCACTAACTGCGATCAGACGGGTTCCACCGTCCGCCGCACTGGCGTAGTCATCAGATGAAATCCCCTCGTCTGTGAACATGACCGTGCGAATTTCGTACCCTCGCTCTCGCAGCAGAACCCAGGGAAAGTAGTTTGAGACAAACTCGTTCCCGGCGACCACGATGTTTTCGCCCTGCTTTGCCGATGGCATGTTCGCAGCCACGAGGCCAGCCGCGACACTCACCGCCGGGACGATCGCGACCTCCTCCGGTTGCGCACCCACGATCTGGGCGAACCCGCGGCGGGCATCCTCGCCGGCCGTTTCGGCCTCGGGCCAGTCGAACCGCCCCACCGACCACTGTTCCACCGCACGCTCGTACGCCTCTCTCGCCGGCGTACATCCGACATTCATCGTCGCGGTGTTCAGGTAGATCGTATCCTTGAGCCCCGGGAACAGCTCACGGATCTCATCAACGTTCATGTCGGCTGATCCTCAGGTTCTCCGCGCCACGGCGAGCAGGTGAGCGCTCACCCCAAGTATCGTCGGCTCGGCCTCGAGCGCAGCGAGTGATTCGAGTAGCACCGCTCGGCGGCGCTCATCGCCGAGCCGAGCGTCCAGGTCCGGCAAAAGCCATCCAGGTCCTTCGACGCCGAGCGTCGCTTCGTGATTCAGGCCCACTGCAATGCACTCTTCCTTCAGCTCCTCCGGCCGATGGAAGTACGCGATCGTGAAGTACGCCGGATCGCCGGTCGGGTTGCAATGCACCCCGTCTCGCCGGTCGCTCGCCGCAATCGCCGCGAAGATCGGATCTGCGAGATAACCACCCCGCAGGCCGTCCAACGTTGAAGCAAGGCGCGAAATCGCCGCCGCGAGGATCATTCCGCCCGGCCGACACACCCGTCGCGCCTCGGCGAGGGCCTGGAGCCGGTCGGTGCGCTCGGGCAGATGGTAGAGGGGGCCGAGCAGAAGCACCGCGTCCACACTTGCGTCCGGTAGTCGGAGTGCGCGCGCGTCGCCCACTTCTGCGCTGGCCAGCGTAACTCCAGGCCGACGGCTGGTCGCGGCGCGCGCCTGCTCGATGTGCAGTGGCACGGGATCCACCAAGTGGGCCTGGTATCCACGCTCGGCGAGCCAGATGGCGTATCGTCCGGGGCCGCCACCAACGTCGGCGATCACCGCGGGAGGCGGTGGGAGATATCGCTCTAGCAGCACTTGGGTGCGGGCGAACTCGAGCGCACCCTGACCACCGAGGAGCCGGTCTCGTTCGAGGCCGAGGGCGTAAAATGCCGCGATGTTGCCGGAGTCGCCTTCGCTGTCGCTCATCGAGCTTCCCGGCGGTTCACGCAGGCTCCAAATGAGAGGCAATGTGAGCTAGCGCGGCCTCTCGCCCGAGAAAACGGCCTACTGCGATGGGTTCGGAGGTATCTCGAAAGCACGCTAGCACGTGCTCAGTGAGAGCCGCTTCCATGACCTCGTTGATGACAACGGGTTCGTCCAGCAATCGAGCCAGGATGTTGTGATCCTCGACGCCGTCCTCGAATTGCTCCATGAGAGCCAACGGCTCGCATTCGACGACTTGGCCGGTCTTGAGCTGGCGATTCGTGATCACGTAGCAATCCACGTTGCCGCCATCGCCGGCATCAGTGCCGATCACGAACCCGTAGGGGAAGGGATAAGGGTGGGGGACGACCTGGCTGTGCTGAAACGCCAGCGTCT